>DMVM01000162.1 GCA_003476705.1 Coprothermobacter sp. | reverse complement strand
TTCGGTTACCCAACCCAAAGACAGCAGTAGTAGGTGCCTCAAAACCCGGAGTAAGTCTTCGATATGAGTTTGTAGTAGGGTTTGTAAAAGCCATTAAAGACTTGCCATGAGTGAGGACACCAGCAATGTAGGAAAGTGCAGTGCTGGACAATCCAAATAGCTCCTGACCACTAAAAATGTTCACACTATTTTTGACAAGGTACTGGTGCACGTGCATACCATTTCCAGCTTCGTCGTACAGCGGTTTTGGCATAAAACTAACCACGTAACCCATCCTTCTTGCTACGTTTCTTGCTACATACTTGATAAGCATGGTATAGTCAGCGGCTTTCAAAGCATCGCAAAAATCCAGTTCTATTTCCACCTGACAGGTGCCCACCTCATGATGGTGGTATTTCACTGGTACTCCTAAACTCATTAACCTCTCCACAATGGCTCCGCGCAAGGTAGCCAAAGTGTCAAATGGTGTAACTTGGTGATAACCACCTTTCTTGCCAATAATGTATTCTCCAGTGATTCCTTCGTTCCAGAAACCCTCTTCACTGTCTACGTTATAGAACACTTCGTTAGGTGCCACGTTAAAAGCTACGCTGTTGAATACATGGAACTCATACTCGGGTGCCAACATGACGTTTTCAGCAACGTCTGAAATAGAACTAACCGCATTGCGCAAAATACCTCTGGGATCCAGCGTGCTGGGTTTTCCATTGTCAACACTGTAAACATCGCATATCATGGAGATAAGTCTTTGCCCTTCTCGTTCCTCAATAAAGGCCGTACTGGGGTCTGGAATCATGAGCAAGTCACTTTGTACCACATTTCCATACCCTAGGTTCGAGGCATCAAACCCCACACCTTCGGCGAACGTTTTTTCACTAAAATACGTACTGGCCAAAGTCACATGCCGCCATCTTCCCCAAATATCAGTAGTCTTCAAATCAACCTGAGAAATTCCCTCATCCTTGATGCATTTCATTACCTCGTCGATAGTCAAGGTTTGCACCTCCCATGTATGTATAATAGCATTATCAAGACATGGCTAACAAAACCTGTTCAGTAGATAATGTACTAATAAACAATGAAACTATGACGAGAAACGCTTTACTTTCTTGAAGGAGAACAAAATGCCGGAACTTAGAAAAGTAAGAGGGAAAGTAAACTTGACCTTGGATATAATAGGAACACAGGGAGAATTGCATCTCATAAGATCCTTATTCTTAAAAATACCCATAGAAACTAGGGGGCTTTTCTGGAAGGATCCTGGACTTTTTCGCATAGAAAACCTTGATATACCTTACACAAACTCAAAAGCCTATAAAACCTATTTAAGAAAACCTTGTTCTGCGTACATCTTCCAATCCGTACCCACAGGTTATGGTCTCGGAGGCTCAGCAGCAGATGATGCATTGATTGCTTCATACACTGGCGTAAAGCCCACCAGCCGTGATGCTTATTTTCTGCTTGACAGCAGTAAGCTTGCTTTAGTAGAAGGAGACCAAACAAATATAAAACCTTTGGAATTACCCTTTCCTTTAGAGCTTGTGGTCGTGTTTCCACCTTTCCTTTCCGAAACTAAAGAGTTGTACCTTAGGTGGGATGCTAATCCAGTAACAACTGATTATACAGAGCACGCTTTGAGAGCTTTAAAAGAGGGTGATAAAGATACCTTCGAAAGCTGTTTTGGCAATGTGTTTGAACATTATTTGGATACGACTTTGAGGGATTTGCGTGAGCATTTAGCGTCTTTCGGGCCCTTTATAATGACGGGTTCCGGCTCTGCGTTCTTTGCACCTTTGGCAAAGGTAAAGAAGTATCCTGATTTACCCTTTAGAATATTCTTAATAGAAAGGTGGTCGCCAAAATGATGGATATTGGCATATTAGTGTTAGCTGGTTCATCCAAGGAGGACTGGGCGGAAAAGTACGGTGTACAAACTAAATTGGAGCTGCCAGTGGAGAATGAAACGCCTTTGATTGTCCACACTTGGAACTGTGTGAAAGAGACAAACCTACCTTGCGTTATTGCTACCGACTCATGGTTAGCAGAAAAATACCATCTAGAACCACATGTTGATGCCACATCCAACATTGCCGAAACTTTGACAAATGCAGCACAGCAAGTCGACACGGAATTCTTACTCGTGCTGTCAGCTGATATGCCTTTCGTTACAGCAGAAAGCATTAAACAGCTCATAAAAGAAGCTGAGGAGGGCGGAGAGCGCGACATCTATGTGCCCATTGTACCCAAAGAGAGTATCGAACAAGCTTTTCCTGGAGCTCCACGTACCTACGTAAAACTAAAAGAGGGCTACTTTAAACTGGCCAACGGCGTTCTCATTAGAAAAGACTTCTTTATGAAAGAAGTGAAAAGAGCAGATGATTTGTTGGGAAACCGCAAAAGTCCTTTAAAGATAGCAACCATTTTGGGGCTCGGAACAATATTTAAAGCAGTGACTGGTACTCTGGATGTACCCTACATCTGGAAAATGATTGAGAGTCGTTTTCATGTTAAAGCGTATCCTGTGTTTACGTCTCGCCCGGAATTTGGATTCGACATTGACAAAGAAGAACATTACTTAAAAACACTGGAGCTCATAGAAAAGGAGGCAAATTAAATGGCAAAAAAAAGTCAGCACCGCACTTCTGAAGGTCCAACGCCTGTACTTCTTGTGACCCTAAGTTTGATTCTTCTTGTTTTTCCTCTTGTATTCTACTCTCGTGCAGTGACCAGGGCTTTCGATTTGACCAAGTCTGCTGTTTTTACATGGCTTTGGCTTGTATTGGGCTCTTGGATACTTTTCCTAAGTTTGTGGAAAGACCAGAAATGGCTTAAAACTCCGTTGCTTATCCCCATCATCGGCTATGCTCTGTCCCTAGTATTCTCCACGGCATTTTCCATAACACCCGTAATATCCTTTTTAGGCGTTTACGAGCGACAAATTGGACTCATTGTACAACTACAAGCCATATCGCTAGCGTTCATATTGGCTGGAGTTGTAGACAGAAAGAATCTACTCAACATCGTTGTGGACACCTTAATTGTTTTTGGAACAGCTAATGCCCTAGTAGGTATATCACAGTTTTTCGGGTTCGACCCACTAGGATTTACTTCGGGTTACGGCACAGAAGCATTCGGATTCATGGGTAACCCTGACTTTTTTGGGCCCGTAATGGTGATCACAACCTTCCTCACATTCGGAAGGTTACTAAGCGATCTTGGCAGTGACAACACCTGGATATGGTTAACCAGCTTTGCACTGCAGTTTTTCAGTCTCATGGTCACAGCTCAAGGTGGTGTCATGGGTGCTTTCGGAGGTCTAACAATGGGTTTTCTTACCTTTCACACGTTCTTTACAGGTGACGACAAGAAGAAAAATGAGAAATGGCTGTACGCTGCTTTAGGCGTTGCATTAGCACTCTTTGTTCTTACACTGCTGGTTTTCCCAGCAAACCGCATGACAGATTTGCTTTCAGCTGTTTTGGGCATAGGTGTTGGGTTAACGTTGTGGGCTTTTATAAACTTAGTTTTCTTAGATAAACGCGAGCATGCAAAACTTTGGCGCTTTAGCGCCATATTAGTTGTGGTTGTGCTAGCTGTCGGCATATTTGGAGTTTACGAAATTTATTCTCTACCACCTGTAACCATAGCTGAGAAATTGGGTTCTACAGTTGGCACACGTTTGGTTTTGTGGAAACACACTATTGGTTTTTCTATTGAGAATACTCTCGATGGAAGGCTATTTGGCATAGGCATTGAAAGTTTCAGACGAGGGTTTATGCCGTACAAACCCTTAGAGCTTTCACAACTGGAACCAAACGTTAACTACGACGACCCACATAACAATTTTCTAGGCGTGCTTGCTAAAGTGGGCATTATAGGTTTTGTGTTCTATGCATGGATCTTTATAGCAGCAGCTGGAATGCTTTACAAAACACTCAGAGTGGCTGAGCCCAAAAAAGAAAAGATGCTTATCGTAGGCATAGCTGCCGCGTTGGTGGCATACGCTACGAACCTGGTAACCATTTTTGACATGCTACCTTCCTTGATGATGTTCTACGCTTTACTCGGGCTGACTATGGCTTCTTACAACATCTATGTCAAGCCGGCTGAGGAAGTCAAACAAGCAAAACCATGGGTAAAACCGACCACTTTGGTAGCTTGGGCTCTTTTGCTGGGACTTTCACTTTACAACGGTTACTATTATTTCAACGCATGGAAAGCTGAGTCGTATTTCAGAAGCGGTTTGGGGAACATGCGGTATTATGAATCTAACCAGGCTTCTTTAACTGACGAACAAAAGCCACAGGTCATTGCAAGCTCTCTGTATTTTCTTGACAAAGCCATGGCTTATAACCCCAACGAGTCTTACTATGCCATAAACTACCTTAGATCTGCTTCTTACTATTGGGATTTAACACAGACCGCTAGCCCAGATGAAGCAAATAACGTGGTAGCCACAGCCATGGCGAAGGCTCAGCAGTATGAGTCCACCACATGGGCACCTGAAAACTTGTATGCAACTATGGCAAACGTTTACGCAAAAGTGGGCGGGTTAGATAAGTCCATTGAGTATTTTGAAAAAGCTGTAAACTGGGATCATCAGTTCTATTCAGCACGCATGAATCTAGCCATTCTTCTGTCAAACCGAGCACAACTTTATTTAGCTCAAGGGAACAAAGATGCTGCACGCACTGATCTAAACAAAGCTCTAGACCACATAAAACATGCTCAAGAAGTTCTTGCCATTACAACAAACGAAGGGTTGATCGAAATGCGCAACCAAATGGCAAGTATACAAAAATCCATAGAGAGCTCGCTTACTAGCATAGAGTGAGAACTTTTGCGGTATGGATAAGTTAAAGGAGGTGTAAGTCTGCATGGGTACGTTAAAAGTGGAAGTTCGTGAAGTCGAAGGAATGCAGCTTTTAGCACGCACAGGGAGTGGATTCGCCTTTGTTATGGACAGCTCCAAGGACAACGGAGGACTGGAGCAGGGACCAAGACCTAAAGAAGTGCTACTAGCTGCGTTAGCAGGTTGCACCGCTATGGACGTAATTTCCATTTTAAAGAAAATGCAGGAACCTTTAGAAAAACTAGTAGTAAACGTTGAAGGAGAAAGCGCTGAAGAACATCCAAAATACGTGAAGAAGGTCATATTGACTTATGTAGCATACGGAAATGTAAATGGGGAGAACCTCAAAAAAGCCATAGAACTTTCTCAGCAAAAGTACTGCGGCGTATCAGCAACTTTAAGACCTGATATTGAAAAAGAGATTCGTTGGGAGATACGCCATGATTGAGCTATCAGTGAGAACACCTTCTAGGCGTGCAGCAGTTGACATAACCCGGGACATAGAAGATGTGGTCCATAACTCTGGCGTGAGTGAAGGCATTTGCGCGGTCTACGTGCCCCATACCACAGCAGGGATCACTGTAAATGAGCATGCAGACCCGTCGGTCATCCATGACATCATGAATGCTCTAGTTAAGCTCACAGCCGGAATGGAATGGACACATTTGGAAGGGAACTCCGATGCCCACTTTTTGTGCTCAGTAGTAGGTTCATCGATAACCGTGCCTATTCACCAAGGCAAACTTTCATTAGGAACTTGGCAGGGCATCTTCTTTATGGAGTTTGACGGGCCTCGACAACGAAGAGTTTTTGTCCAAATTTCAGAGTCAGTACGTACATAACTCCACAAAAGACTATAATAACCAGCGACAGTAGCTGTGCCGTATGGAGCCCCCACAGTGACGGGGGCTCTATGCGGAAAAACTCCACAACGAACCTTATTAAACTGTAAAGCACGAGGTATTCCAAAACAATTTGACCCCTGAATCTTCTTTTATGTAGGAACCTGTATGCAAGAATGGTCGCTCCCAACAAGCACAAGAACCCCTCGTAGAAAAACGTGGGGTGATAGAAAGCTTGATCATAATACCCAGCCAATCGGTGTGCTGGGTCGATGAACATTTTCCAGGGCACATTGGTAGGGTAACCGTAAAGCTCCTGGTTAAAGAAATTCCCGAAACGACCGAAAGCTTGACCAATAAGCAGTATAGTAGCACCTAAGTCGCCTAAATCCAATGTTTTAAGACCAACCCATCCATAGAAAAGCAGCAAACATAGAACACCGGCAACAATGACTCCATGTATGGAGAGTCCTGAAAGGCCAAAACCATCTGGAGTTATTCCAATAACTTCTAGCGGACGATTTTGGTAATATTCAGCATTTTGCAAAACAAACCCAAGTCGCGCTCCCACTAAGCCAAAAGGTATGGCAACTAAAGCAAATTTGTCAATGAGCTCTTCCTCAATGCCTTTCACTGGACCAAGAAGCAATGCCGCTAAGTAAGCGAATATGGCTCCCATCGTTATCATGACTGCATATAGCTGAAATGGCCCCAACTTGCTTGGAATTGTCTTGGTTCCGGGGAAAAACGTGAAAACATATGCACTTAGTAGAATAAACACAAGCCAAAGAAAACTGTAGAACAGTCTTATTTTTCTCATGAGTCATATTATACTAAATGAAGATTAAGGAGGCGGTAACACTATGATGCCTGTGGAAGAATTCCAGAGAGAATTGAACGAACGCAGGGAACAAGGGCTGTACGTGACCATCAGAAAAATTGGCTCGCCCCAAGGTGCATGGATCATTGTGGACGGCAAAAAGGTCTTGAACCTTTCCTCCAACAACTACTTGGGTTTTGCAAACCACCCCAGATTGAAGGAAGCGGCAAAGAAAGGCATAGATGACTATGGAGCTGGACCTGCAGCAGTGAGAACTATTGCCGGTGATCAGCTACCTCAGGAAAAATTAGAAGAAATGCTGGCAGAATTCAAGGGAGCTGAAGCGGCTGTTCTTTATCAATCGGGCTTTTGCGCAAATTTAGGCACCATACCTGCCTTGGTTGGCGAAGGAGATGCCATCTTTTCAGACGAGTTGAATCACGCTTCCATAATCGATGGTTGCAGACTTAGTAGAGCTAAGATCATAAGATATCCCCACTTGAATGTTCAAACCTTGGAAGAACTTTTAAAGCAGGAAAGACAAAACTACAAAAAGGCAATGATTATCACAGACGGTGTTTTCTCCATGGATGGAGACATAGCACCCATGAACAAGTTAGCTGATTTGGCAGATAGGCACCAGTGCATCCTTTACGTAGATGATGCTCACGGTGAAGGAGTACTTGGTGATTCAGGACGCGGCATAGTGGACTACTTTGGTTTACAGGGCCGTGTGGATGTGGAAATAGGTACATTATCCAAGGCTTTTGGCGTAGTAGGTGGCTTTGCTGCTGGTAGCAAACTACTAGCAGAACTGCTCAAACAAAAAGCCAGACCCCTACTTTTCTCGTCTGCTCCCACTGCTGCAGACGTTTACGCCTCCATGGAAGCAGTAAGAATCCTCCAGGAGTCCGACGAACTAGTAAAGAAACTTTGGGACAACGCCAACTATTTTAAGGAACACATGAGAAAAGCTGGTTTCGATTTGGGTAACAGCCAAACACCCATAACACCCGTCATGATTGGCGACGAAATCACAACACAGGAGTTTTCAAAGAAACTCTTTGAAAGAAACGTTTTTGCTCAAGCTATTAGTTACCCCACTGTCCCGAAGGGCAAAGCCCGCATGCGTGTCATGATTTCGGCTACTCACAGCCGAGACGATCTTGATTTTGCTGTGGAGCAGTTTACTGCTGTGGGGAAAGAACTCGGCGTAATCCAACCTTAGCCACGTACCCTAATTAACCCTTTGGCGGAGGGGGTGGGATTTGAACCCACACAGCCACAAGGCTGCCCTCGGATTTCGAGTCCGGGCCCTTGCCAGGTTCGGGCACCCCTCCGCTTAAATGTTAGCACAGAGCTGAAGGTCTTTACAAAGGGCTTTATGTTTGGAATGCGCTTCATGCTAACATATAAATGCCTATGGAAAACCAACCAAGCTTGAGAAAAGCAACGGGGCAAGTAACCGTTGCTGTGCTAATTAGCCGCGTGACAGGCTTCTTGCGAGAAGTAGCCTTGGCTTCACTCTATGGTCTAAGTGGTATTCGCGATGCATACAACATTTCTCAATACATCCCAAACCAGCTAGGTAGCTTATTAAATGCTTCCACTTCAGCGGGGCTAATTCCTCTTTTTATGAAACTTAGGCACGAAAAGGACGAACAAAGCGCTTGGCAGGCTGCCAACGCAATTGTAGGCACTACAGCGTGTGCTTTGTTCATTTTTTCTCTCATCTTATGCATTTTTCCACAGCCTTTTGTTGCAGTATTCGCGCCCGGTTTCTTGAGCGAAAGCGGAGCACGTTTTAATTCAGCCGTTTACTTTCTCAGGTTTACTGCTTTTTCCACCCTTTTCATTGTCATGAATGGCATGCTCACAGGATTAAGCCAAGCCTACAAAGACTTCGTTCCTTATATGGTTTCAGCCCCGATGCAAAACTTCATCATACTACTATTCATAATGCTAGCTTACTTCGTTTTCCCCCATCAAAGTATTTTTCTTCTGGCATTAGGAACCATTTTAGGTGCTGCTGTTTTTGTTTTGATCCCACTACTAAGAATATCTAGCAAGAACACAGGTTTTTTTCGTCCGTTTGTTGATTTCAAAAGCCCTTATGTCAAAGAGTTTTTGGTATTAGCTTTTCCCATATTACTTGGAAGCTCGGTGCAGTACGTAAATGTGCTTGTGGACCAGATAATGGCTTCATTCTTACCTGTGGGAAGCATTGCTGCACTTAACTACGGCAATCAGCTTATGACCATGGTGGTTGGTATTTTTGCTGCCA
>DMVM01000012.1 GCA_003476705.1 Coprothermobacter sp. | reverse complement strand
GCTGGTAAACTGACCGCCCGGGAACGTATTGAGTATTTGTTAGATCCAAACAGTTTTGTAGAAATTGGCGCTTTTGTGGAACATCGTGCGACGGCTTTGGGTATGGATAAAACTAAAGCGCCTGCAGATGGCGTTGTCACGGGTTTCGGGACCATTAACGGCCGTTTGGTGTTTGTAGCTTCACAGGATTTCTCAGTATTGGGTGGTTCTGTGGGTGAAATGCACGCAGCTAAAATAGCCAGAGTGCAGGATATGGCACTGCAATACAAAGCCCCTGTGATCATAATGAATGATTCTGGTGGTGCACGTATTCAAGAGGGCGTAGACGCCTTGAAAGGGTACGGTGACATTTTCTACAGAAACGTTAAAGCATCAGGTGTAGTTCCACAAATAGCTGTAGTTTTTGGGCCTTGCGCTGGTGGTGCAGTTTACTCGCCCGCACTCATGGATTTTGTTTTAATGACCTCCAATGCGTACATGTTTATAACAGGGCCAAAGGTAGTAGAAACAGTGACTGGCGAAAAGGTAACAAATGAACAGCTTGGTGGTCCTCTCGTTCATGCCCAAAAATCTGGCAACATACATTTTGTTGCAGACACGGATGAAGAAGCCCTTGATTTGACGCGTAGGTTGCTTTCATATTTACCAAACAGCGCTTACGAGAAGCCCATGTACATAGAGCCAAAAGATGATCCAACTCGCTTGGTTCCAGAGCTTGAGGACATCATACCTGCTGAGCCTAACAAGGCTTTTGACATAAAAAAGGTTATACAAGCTGTAGTGGATGATGGAGAATTCTTGGAAGTGCAGCCAGAATTCGCTCGAAGCATGGTAACTGGTTTTGCCAGGTTGGGCGGTCACGTGATTGGCATTGTGGCAAACCAATCTTCGTACATGGCTGGTGTTTTGGACATCGACTCTTCAGATAAAGCTGCTCGATTCGTTAGAACATGCAATGTTTTTAATATTCCCATTGTGACATTAGTAGACACACCAGGGTACATGCCTGGTACACAGCAGGAATACGGTGGCATAATACGTCACGGAGCAAAGCTGCTTTATGCCTATTCCGAGGCAGAAGTTCCTAAGATTACCCTCATAGTAAGAAAAGCATTCGGTGGAGCTTACATTGCAATGGGTTCCAAGCATCTTGGTGCTGACATGGTGTTAGCACTTCCATCAGCACAGATTGCTGTCATGGAGGCTGAAGGAGCGGCCAGCATCGTTTTTAGGAAAGAGATAGAAAGTGCTGAGAATCCTGATAAGGTCAGAGCAGAAAAGATAAGCGAGTATAGGCAACAATTTGCAAATCCCTATGTAGCCGCTTCCAGGCTTTATGTTGATGACGTTATTGAGCCTCAATTTGTGCGTTTAGCTATTTACAATGGTCTTGAACTTACGTTTTCGAAAAAAGGCTCTGTAGGTGTGAAGCATGGAAATATTCCGCTGTAGGGGCGATGAGATATGATGGCAAGCTTTCTTGACGCTTTAGTACTCACTGTTGTGGGATTGGCTGTTGTCTTCCTTGTTCTCATCATAAATGCTTTAGTAACCTCACTACTGAAGTCTGCAAGCCGAGAGAAGAAAGAAATAGCTACTCCACTGCCTAGTCAAAGAATGTTATTTGAGCAAGAGTCAATGATAGGTTTACCAGAGGCAGAGGCAGATGGAGAAACTTTGGCAGAGGGAGAGGCTTTGGAAGAAGTAGAACCAGAAGTCGTGGCGGCTATTGTAGCCGCTTTGCATTATCACATGTTAAGAATGTCAAAGGTGAATTACGGCGTTGTGCGCCGCAGTGATGTTAGGAGGGGACTGTGATATGGGCAAAGTATTCCAATATGTGGTTAGAGTAAATGGTAAAGAATACAATGTAGAGATCGAATCTGAAAACGAAGAGATTTTTCTTAAGAGCGTGACCAGAGCTGCATCAAGCGCAACACAAACACTGGGGGAAGAAAGTACCCAGAAGGTAGAGCCAGCGCTTACTGTAGGCACTTCAGTACCTACTACTTCAAGCGTATCTCAAAAGCCCGCTGCTCCATCTAAGACTGGTGGTACAGTGGTGGAGGCTCCGCTACCAGGTAAGATTCTCAGGATTAACGTGTCAACAGGAAGTCAGGTAAAGCGAGGTGACTTGCTCCTAATCTTAGAGGCAATGAAGATGGAAAACGAAATCCTGGCGCCAGTAGATGGAGTTGTAGACAGCGTACTAGTTTCGCCAAACCAAACAGTAAATACACACGATCCCTTAGTAGTGCTGAAGTAGGTGTAGCATATGGAACTAACGATATCTAATCTGTTTCAAACCCTTTGGCAAAGTACCAGCATTGCTGCCGCAGGTGCCGCTCAATGGAAAGACTGGATCATGGTAGCTGTGGCCTTGATACTTCTTTATTTAGGTATTTTTAAGAAAATAGAACCGTTGCTGCTAGTACCAATCGGTTTTGGTGCCTTGCTTTCAAACCTACCGGTGGCAGGTGGGTATTTTTTATCTCTGGAATACGTTAAAGAGGTTGGTGAGTTAAATGAAATTATCAGTCCGCATTTGCCATTGCTAGGGGACATCCTTTATTTCGGGGTAAAGAATGAAATCTATCCCATACTAATTTTCATCGGTATAGGAGCCATGACTGACTTTGGACCATTGATCGCACAACCTTCATCGTTTCTGATGGGGGCTGCTGCTCAGTTTGGTGTATATGCAGCAATTATAATGTCTGTTGTTCTGGGATTCAATCTAAAAGAAGCAGCTGCCATAGGTATCATAGGAGGTGCAGATGGACCCACTGCCATTTACCTGGCAGTGAAATTAGCTCCTCACTTACTTGGACCCATTGCTGTGGCTGC
>DMVM01000091.1 GCA_003476705.1 Coprothermobacter sp. | reverse complement strand
AGTTTTATGCCAAAACCGCTGTACGACGAAGCTGGAAATGGTATGCACGTGCACCAGTACCTTGTCAAAAATAGTGTGAACATTTTTAGTGGTCAGGAGCTATTTGGATTGTCCAGCACGGCACTTTCGTACATTGCTGGTGTCCTCACTCATGGCAAGTCTTTAATGGCTTTTACAAACCCTACTACAAACTCATATCGAAGACTTACTCCGGGTTTTGAGGCACCTACTACTGCTGTCTTTGGGTTGGGTAACCGAACTGCGGCTGTGAGGATTCCCGGTTATGTGAAAGATTCTTCAAAGGTAAGAATTGAGTTTAGAACCATCGACGCGACTACAAATCCGTATCTGGGATTTGCTGCCATGGTTTTGGCTGGTGTGGACGGAATACGTCGTGGGCTTGATCCCGTATCTTTGGGTTATGGCCCAGTAGAGGACTCTGCAGAAGGTAAGGGAGAACAACTAGCTACGTCTTTAAGTGAGGCATGTGATGCATTGCTTAAAGATAACGGTTACTTAAGTGGTGTTTTCCCTGAAGCGCTCATTGAAAGATGGACTCAGAAAAAGCTTCAGGAAGAGAGAGAAGTAAATCGTGTTCCAAACCCCTTGGAATTCAAGCTGTATTTTGACATTTGACTAAAGTGGCCCATCGAACATATTGTTTTACTGTAATTTGTTCTGGTCGGAGGCTGGTGTCAATGCCAGCCTCTTCTGCTTTTTTTAGTAATAAAGGTTCTTTCTTTAATCCGCTTCTTAACATTTTCCTGCGCTGCTGGAATACTCTCTTTACTACGTGTTCCAACACTTCAGGGTCAACAACTTCCTCATATCCGTAGATTCCTTCTAGTTTGACTACCACTGATTCAACCTCGGGTGCTGGGTAAAAACAATTCTTAGTGACATGGAACAACATTTCAGGTTTGGTAAAACTCTGTACAAACACACTCAAGGCTCCATAGGTTTTTGATCCAGGATTTGCTACCATGCGTGCGCCAAGCTCTTTCTGAACCATGAATACCATGGTTTTGGGTTTCATCTGAAAGAAGACTTTCTCCAATATGGGTGTCGTTATGTAGTAAGGCAGGTTACCAACTACTGTGGGAACCTTTATGGGCTGAGGTGTCCACTTTAAGAAGTCTTCATAAACAAAAACCACATTTGGAAAATCAACTGTGATCATGTTGTGCAAGGCTTTCAGGCGCTGATCAATCTCAATAGCTATAACGTTCTTGTAGTACGAAGCAAGTCTTGCTGTGAGCATGCCAGTGCCTGCGCCTATTTCCACAACCACATCGTCATGTCCAGCTGCAGCAACGATTTTGTCTGCTACGTAATCACAAATCAAGAAAGACTGTCCCAAAGTTTTCTTAGGGCTAATGGAAAACTGTTTAAGAAGTTGAGGAATGTCTAATCCTTGCCAAGGACGTAAACTTTTACCACTCTGCGGCCCCACTGGTAGCATTCCTTCACCGTATTAAAGTACACATCTATTCTGTTTCCCTTTATCGCGCCGCCTACATCTTCTGCCACAGCATAACCATAGCCTTCAATGTAAAGTTTTGTACCTAAAGGGATTACCTTTGGATCTACAGCAACTACTCCGTAGCGCACACGGGTCCCCATGGCAGTACGGGTGCCAATGCCTGGTTCTTCAGCGCTGTATGCGGTAGCAACCATGAGTATTTCTTGTGCCTCACCCCTATGAGTTCCTTGTCCCAGTGCTACCACCTTATCTCTTCCTTGCTGAACGATCTGCTCTTTAATCAGTTTGCGTTCCACAATCTTGCCATCTACTTTTTTAATTTGCCAAGTTTGTTGCTTTATTGTGGGAGAGCCAGAGCTTAGAACAGCACTTCTACCGCGAGCCACTGTGTTAGAGGGCTGTACTACGACTTTTGGGGGAATGTGAACGTAGCTCACGTTTGTAGTAACCTCAACGCTTTGCACTAGCAGCACATTGCCTTGCTTCTTAACTTCAAAATTACTGCCTGTGGCACTTATGACTTTAAGAATGTTCTTGTCCGAATAAGGAGTGGTAAGCTTTAAGGTCTTGCCTTGCATTTTTACCGTTTGGGTGGGCATGGGTAGCGTAGTAAAGCCCTTGGCAGGAACCAAGGTTAAAGAAAACAGTAACAGGACGCAAGCAATAATCTTCATAACCGATCCACCTCACAATTTGCAGGATTTAAATTGTATAAGAAAATGTTATGCTACATTATAGCATATAGGGAGGTGGTACCTTGTTTGCTAAGGATGACTTGCAGAAGGTAGCCCAGGAGTTATCAGATATAACCCCTGATTTTTTTGACATTTTTATAGAGGAAAGAAGTAACAAGTCCTTAGTTTTAGAAAGCCAAAAGTTGGAAAGACCATCTGCAGGCACTGTATTCGGTGCCAGTTTAAGGGTTATTGTCAACGGGGCGACTTATTTCTCCGTGGTAGATAATCCGACGTTGGAGGGCATGTTTAATGCAGCGAGAGAACTTAAAAGTAGCGTGAAGCATACAGTTGCAGAACCGGGTAAAGTATTTACCATAAAGACGGTTGAGCCACCGCTAAAGAAGAATCCGTGGACCCCATGGCAAGAACTTGGTGAAGTTGCCGATTATTTGAAAGCCGCTGACGAATGTGCAAGAAACTACGATCCAAAGGTAGTTCAAGTTACTTCTTACATTAATCAAGAAGTTTCCCGTGTGCAAATACTTAACAGTTTGGGCAACTTTGCTGAGGAAGAGCGTAGTCGTACTAGAGCTTTTTGCCTTGTCTACGCCAGTGATGGAACTGCTGTGGAAGTTGGCTCTGACAACCAGGGCAAAATAGGGGGTTTAGAGCTACTCGACCATTATCCTCCTGAGTCCTTAGCGGCAAATGCTGCTAAGGTAGCTGTTTCTAAACTAAGTGCTGTTACTGCTCCCAGCGGGGAGCTTCCTGTCATATTGGGCCCCGGATTCGGGGGCGTCATATTCCATGAGGCTATTGGACACAGTCTAGAAGCTGACGGCATAAGAAAACAAGTTTCGGTCATGCGAGGAAAACTAGGTGAGCGCTTGGCAAGTCCTAAAGTAACACTGATTGATTCAGGTATAGTACCTGACGAATGGGGTTCCAATGCCTTCGATGATGAGGGATTTCCCAATCAGGAAACTGTTTTAATAAAAGATGGCATTTTGGTTTCCTACATGAGTGACTACTTGGAGCACTTGCTTACTGGTTTTCCCCATACTGCTAACGGTCGTCGTGAAGGTTATGAATACATTCCTTACCCGCGGATGAGGAACACTTTCATTAAGCCTGGAAAAGACACATTCGAAGACATGCTTACCTCTATTAAAAAGGGCTTGCTCGCCTTGAAATTTGGTGGAGGTCAAGTGGACCCAGTTACTGGTAACTTCATCTTCGGTGTTACTGAAGGTTATCTTATTGAAGATGGCAAAGTTACGTCGCCTATCAAGGATGTGAGCATGGTTGGCAACGGTTTAACCATATTGGAAAACATTGAGGCAGTCAGCGGTGAGGAAGACATGGATTTCATGCCCGGTATGTGCGGTAAGGAAGGGCAATCGGTTCCAGCTGGAATTGGAGAACCCTACGTTATGGTTTCTCGCATTCTCATAGGGGGTGAGTAGTTTGGAGCTAAAAAAGTACATTGATTACATAGCAAAAGACAAGGGTGATGGCGACATCTTTTACGCTCATTCCACAAGCAAAACTATTAGAATGGGTTGCTTAGATGGAAAAGTGTTTTTGGAGGAGGTTTCGTCAAAGGAAACTTCAGGATACGGCGTGAGAATTTTTAAAGAGGGGCGAACAGGTTTCAGCTTTGGTAACAAGACCGATGAAGAGAGCGTTCTGCAAACTATTGACTATGCTGAACAAGCCTCACAACTTGGGGAGCCTTTAGCTGTGGAATTACCCCGTAACGAAGGGAAACAAGAGGAATCTGCGAAGTCGGAAAGGGATCTCAATGAAATCTTAGAAACGATTAGCGAAATCTTTCTTTCTAAAGGCGTTAAGAAATTCGAGGCCACTGCTGGAATAGAAACTTCTTCTTGGCAATTAGTTAACACTGCGGGGGCAGATATGACATCCAGTGAGAGTGGCTATTCGGTCGTGGTCATGCCAGTGGTGTCGGGTGAAGGTGAAAACGCCAACTATTGGTTTTCTGTAACAAATGATCCTCAGACCCTTGACTTGAATGAAATAGTTCTGCGTTCGTTGAACCGCGCTTACAGTTCTCTGGATGGGAAAAGTATGAGTTTTAAGGGCTTACCAGTAGTTTTTGACTCCATGGAGTGGGCTGATCTGTTAGGGTTTTTGTTGGATTCCTTTGGTGGCAAGAACGTGGAGAGGCAGAAGAGTTACTTTTCTGGAAAAGTGGGGCAACGAGTCCTATCGGAGCATTTCAGCCTGAAACTGGAAAACAGTCATCCAAAGGTGCTTGGTAAGTATTTCTTCGACCATGAAGGTGTAAGCGTTAAGCCTGTTTTCTTACTCAAAGATGGTACATTTGTTGAGCCTTACTACGGCCTAGCTGCCGCTGCTGAGTTCGGCAAAGAGCCTACCGGTGTTGGACATCGGTTTTCATTCCGAACACAACCAAGCGATGTTCCATTTATCTGTCACGTGCAAGTGCAGGGATTACCATCTCTTGATTCGTTGGATAAGTATTTGCTCGTTACTTCCTTGAAGGGCATACATTCTGGATTAAACGCTGTAAGTGGCGCTTTTTCCATAGGAGCTGATGGCACTTTGGTAAGTGGAGCAGAACGTGTTCCTCTAAGCGGTATTACTCTAAGTGGCAACATTTGGGATGTTCTTAATAATATCATAGCGGCTACTCCCGAGGAAGAAGCGGTACCTTCTAGCACGTGGCTAGTAAGCCCATTGGTGGCACTGGATGGTATAACTGTTACTGGTTAGAGGACTTACTCTTGGTGTTATGCGTGCCGTCTGAATGTTTTTTAAGAGCAGATAAAATTACTGCAAGATCGCTCATGTGAACGCCTGCTAGCCGGGAGGCCTGACCCAACGTGGATGGCTTAGTCTTTTTGAGGACATCCAATGCCTCTCGGCTAATAGGCAAACCGTCGTATTGAAAATCTTGCGGTATGTTCAGGTTTTCGAGCTTCTTGATAGAGTTTAGTAAGCTCATCTCTTTCTGCAGATAGCCCTCGTATTTAACTTCTATTTCCACGGTGAGTTTTTCCTCATCGCTCAATACAGCAATTTCTGGTATAAGCTGCTCCATATCACCTAAATGAACCTCGGGTCTTCTAAGTACGGTTTCAGCTTTCATTGGTTGTTTTAAAAATGGGAAGTACGTAGGTGCGACACTAGTTTCTTTCAGCTTATTGACTACTTCATCCATTTTTGCCTTTCTTTCTCGGACCTTTGAGTATTCGGCTTGAGTGAGAATGGCTCTAGAATGTGCCTTTTCTGCAAGGCGCCATATGGCGTTATCTTGTCTGTGAATCATACGAAATTCTGATCTGCTTGTTAACATCCGATACGGCTCAGCCAGCTCTTTGGTAGTGAGTTCATCAATAAGGGTACCAATAAAACCTTCGTGACGCAGTATGGTAAATGGTGGCTCTCCTAAAGCCTTCAATGCAGCATTTATGCCAGCAACAATGCCTTGGGCGGCTGCTTCCTCGTAACCTGTGGTGCCGTTTATCTGGCCAGCTAAGAATAAGTTTTTCACATGTTTTGCCTCTAATGTGATGTTCAGCTGCATTGGCCAAACCATGTCGTAATCAACTGTATAACCTGGTCTTATGATTTCTACCTCTTCCAAACCTTCAATTGTCCTTAGTACCTTCTGCTGAATATCTACAGGCAGAGAAATAGCTAGGCCATTTGGGTATATCTCTGATGTACCCAAACCCACAGGTTCAAGGAAAATGAGATGTTCTGTTTTCTCGGGAAACCAAACAGCTTTTTCTTCTATGGAAGGACAGTAGCGTGGTCCCACACGCACCATGGTGCTAGCACGAGAGGCTGTAAGGTTTATGTTCTCTCTTACTAAAGCCATGGTTCTGGCGTTAGTTCTTACCATGTATACAGGCTTGTAACCTGGAGGATTTGGTTCTTCCCAGAATGAGAATGATATACCTGGATCGTTCTCCTGTATGGTAGCTTTTGAGTAATTTATGGTTTTCTCATCGATTCTTGGAGTAGTTCCAGTGTTAAATCTAGCCACGGAGAAACCAAGTTTCTTAAGATCCTCCGAAATACCTGTGGCAGGAAATTCTCCCCATCTACCTGCCGGTTTGCTCCAGCTTGAAATGTAGATTCTGCCTTCTAAGAAGGTCCCTGTTGTAAGAATAACTGTTTTTCCTTCTATGTGGCGTCCATCTTCCGTTTTCACACCATAAACAGTATCTTGGTCATAAAGTAGGCCATTCACGTGGGCTTGCATGAGCTCCAAATTCTTTGCTTGACTCAACCTATTGAGCATTTCACTGGGGTAAAGATATTTGTCTACTTGTGCTCTGTTAGCCCAGACAGCGGGTCCTTTGCTCTTGTTTAGTACACGCGCTTGAATGTAAGAACGGTTTGTTACTCTACCCATGAGCCCGCCCAAGGCGTCTATTTCTCTGACCAGCTGAGATTTGCCTGGACCTCCAATAGCTGGATTGCAGGGTAAAAGTGCCACTGTATCAATGAAACTCGTTATTAAGAGAGTTTTTGCGCCTAGTTTTGCAGCTATGAAAGCAGCTTCACAGCCTGCATGGCCTGCTCCCACCACAATCACGTCATAAGACATCGTACTCTTTACTCCCTCCAACTTTCACTCTCTAGTAGTGCGTGCATTCAATATGATACCTGCCCATTGGACTTTATCACCCTTGTAAGCCACGGCAATCTGGCCAGGGGTTATTGCCCTTACTGGTTGACTGAATTTTACGCTTAGGATGGGTTCATTACTCGGTTCTACGAAAGCCGGTACAGAATGTGCTCGATATCGTATTTTTATTTCAACTTGCCGAGTAAGTGCAGAGAATTGATTCATCATTACCACGGTCATATATTCAGAGAAGAGCTCTTCAGACGTTCCTACGTGGACGGTGTTACTGATAGGATCTATCTTTTTTACATAGAGCGGCTCTCTGTGAGCAACGCCTAAGCCACGTCGTTGCCCCACTGTGTAATAAGGGTAACCCCTGTGTTCTCCTATGATGTGACCACGAAAGATTATGGACCCCGGCTTTGTTACTTCACTGATATTCTGCTTGATGAATTGTTCCATGCCTCCGCGAGGCATGAAGCATATGTCTTGGCTGCTTCTTGGGACGTGCTTTATCCCATGTGAGTGAGCGTAGCTTATCACTTCTTCCCGCGTCAGCTCGCCTAATGGGAATAAGACCTTTGCCAAAACCTGCTTTTCTACAAGTGCAAGCATATAGGATTGATCTTTCCACGAGTCTATGGCCTCGTAAAGGTTTCCCTCTCTTTGACGAGCATAATGACCAGTAGCAATGGCGTCAAAACCTTTTTGCATGGCCAGTTCTACAAAAGCGCCGATTTTTACACAGCGATTGCAGAATACACAAGGGTTTGGGGTAAGACCTTTTTTCACCATGGCTTTAAATATGTTAATTACGTGTTTCTGGAAGGTTTCCGTTAGATCCCAGACCTCAAAAGGAACGCCTTGGTTCATAGCGACACGTTTGGCTAGTAACTGGCTGTCCACAGAGCAGCAGGTTTTTTCCTGGTATTCACCCTCTGGTAACATATTTAAGAAAACAGCTGTCACATGATGGCCTTCTTCTTTGAGGCGTAGCAAGCTTACGGTGGAATCGATGCCACCTGATAGTCCTACTGCAATTTTCATGGTAGAACATATTATACTATGTTGTACTGGACCCCCCTATGAGGGGGTATATTATAACCATGGAGGTGTACGTAGTGGAGTTTAAACCATTATATAAACAGGATGCTAAAAGTGAAGAAGAAATGAAGGTTCTTGAGACACTAGAAGGAGTCATAGATCCTGAAATTGGCTTTGATGTGGTTAATCTTGGCCTGATCTATGGCTTGGAAGTAACCGACCAAAGTGTCAATGTGAAAATGACTATGACTTTTGCAGGATGCCCCTTAATGGATTACATGGTTTCGCAGGTTAGAGAAATACTAAAGTCTTTAGCTATAAGGCCTGAGGTTAATGT
>DMVM01000013.1 GCA_003476705.1 Coprothermobacter sp. | reverse complement strand
TTAGTTTCTTAAGTTTTTCCACCGATACTTGCTCCGACCTCAGAACAATGCGCAAAATACCTTTACCATCGAGCTCTTTGAGTTTATCATCTAGCTCACTAAGCGGAGAAAACGAGATCAGCGACTCAGCGATGAGACGGTTCTTCTCGTCTTCAGATTCTACACGGGCACTTAACGTAATAATGCCAGGCTTTGAAATGATTGGCTTAAAAGCATCGAACTTTTGGGGCAACACAGTTACCTCCACTTGGGACGTTAAGTCCTCCAAGGTGAACGTCATGTATTGATTGTTGTTTCTACTCTTTCTCACTCTGGTGCTGGAGACGAAGCCTCCAACTTGTACCAAGCCATCTATTTCTCCCACTGAATCCAGGGCAGTCAAGTTTTGATTACTCAAAATAGCCATGTACCGCTCTAAAGGATGAGTAGTGATATAAAGCCCTAAATATTCACGCTCGTCTTCCATGGGATCTAAGGATAAGTCGTCGTTCGAAGTGTCCTCAATTTGGAAAAGAGTTTGAGTAGTTATCCCGGTAGAAAGCTGACGTAGTAAACTTTTCCGATCGCCCAAACTATCAAAAGCCCCAGCCCTAATAAGGCTTTCGGTTACCTTCTTATTTACCACACGATCATTCACACGGAGCAAAAAATCTTGAAAAGAGCTATATGGTCCTTCAGTTGCTCTGGTCTTCAAAATTTCTTCCACTGCTGCTAAGCCCACGTTTTTAATACCAAGCAAGCCAAAACGTATTTCGTTTTCACCTTCCGGAATGAAGTAATGCTCCGATTTGTTCACATCAGGGGATAGTATCTTTATGCCTAACCTACGAGCTTCAGATATGTAAACTTTGAGCTTTTCCGTGTTGTCCACAAAACTTGCCAAAAGGGCTGCAAAGTACTCTGTAGGATAGTAAGCCTTTAACCAAGCTGTGTAGTAAGTCACATGGGCATAGGCTGCTGAATGCGACTTATTGAATCCGTATTCGGCAAAATGTACTATGGTCTCGTAAATCTTTTCAACAGTTTCTCTGGCATATCCTCGTTGCACACCACGGCTTACGAAATCTTCACGCAACTTAAGTATTTCTTCTTCTTTTTTCTTACTAATGGCTCTACGCAAGACGTCAGCTTCGCCTAAAGAATAACCTGCTATGGCTGAAGCAATTTGCATTATTTGTTCCTGATAGACAATAATACCGTATGTCTCTTCCAAAATGGGCTTCAGGTCGTCGTGAAAGTAGTCCACGGGTTCCCTGCCGTGTTTCCTATCCACATAAGACTTAACCCCACCACTGCCCAATGTACCTGGCCTGTATAAAGCCTCAGCCGCTATGATCTCTTCAAATCTCGTGGGTTTAAGGTCTTTTAAGAAGGAACGAAATCCAGAACTTTCCAGCTGAAACACTCCCACTGTTTCTCCAGCTGAAAGCATCTCATAAACTTTTGAATCATCTTTGGGAAGTTTACTGAGATCTATGTCTTTGCCATGACGCTGCTTTACCCACTTCAGGGCATCGCTGATCACAGTCATATTCCTAAGGCCAAGGAAATCCATCTTAAGCAAGCCCAGTTTCTCCACATCGTCTTTTACTAGTTGAGTGGTCACGTTAATGCCTGCTTCATCAGAGGAAGCCTGCAAAGCCACGTATTCGTAAAGGGGCTTGTCAGCGATTACCACACCAGCAGCATGGGTGGAAGCATGTCTTGGGAGACCTTCTATCTGTTTTGCAATCTCTAAAACTCTTGCTAGGTCTGGGTTTTGACTTATGAGATTTTTTACATCGTCTAGTTTTTCTGCCTGCGCAAGTTCCATGTTTTGAGGAATACTTTTTGAAAGCCGGTCCACCAATGCTAGAGGCACACCAAGAACTCTACCCACATCTCTTATGGCGGCACGGGCAGCCAAGGTACCAAACGTCGCTATCTGTGCCACGTTCTCCTCACCGTATTTGTTCCTGACATACCTAAGCACTTCATCACGCCTACGAGCGCAGAAGTCCACGTCAATATCGGGCATGGAGATGCGCTCTGGGTTCAAGAATCTTTCAAAAAGAAGACCATACTTCAAGGGATCCACATCAGTTATACCAGTGAGGTAAGCTACTAAGGAACCTGCAGCACTGCCTCGTCCAGGCCCCACTGGAATACCTTGGGACTTTGCCCAGTTTATGTAATCCTGCACGATGAGGAAATAACCGGCAAATCCCATGTTTTCAATAACTGCAAGCTCATATTCCATCCGATCCAAAACTTCTTTACCAGGGTTATCGCCGTACCTCTGGCGAAGTCCGTCCTGAGTGAGCTTTCTTAAATAGGAGTTCTCGGTATAACCTTCAGGTACGGAGAATTTTGGTAAATGTTGCTCGCCTAGTGGCAACGTGAAATTCACCATTTCAGCAATGGCAATTGAATTAAGCAGTGCTTCAGGAGTTTCAGAGAAACGTTCCCACATTTCGTCGGCTGATTTTAAGTACATTTGGTCAGTCTCATACTTGAACCTGTTAGGATCATTTAAAGTGGCACCAGTGGCAATTGCCATGAGCACGTCCTGTATGGAGTACTCTTCAGGTCTACCATAGTGCACATCATTTGTAACCAGGAGCGGAATCCCTGTTCGCTTTGAAAGCTCAATAATGGCTTTGTTAACTCGCTGCTGATCTGCCAAATTGTGGTCCATTATTTCCAGATAAAAGTTGCCTTTGCCAAAAATGTCCTGGTAGCGTCCCGCTAGCTCCAAAGCTTTTTTCTCGTCACCCTCAAGTAGAGCACGGGGTATTGCCCCAGCTAAGCAAGCAGAGGAAGCTATGAGACCTTCATGGTATTGCTCTAAAAGCTCCCAATCAAATCTGGGTCTGTAATAAAAGCCTTCTAAATAGGCTTTCGTAAGCAATATGTTCAAGTTTCTAAAGCCAACGGCGTTTTTAACAAGTAAAACGAGGTGAAAGGGTTCTTTATCCTTATTCCCTTCTCGTTTCTTTCTATCCCGTTGCGCTTGATAACCTTCAACGCCAACGATCGGCTTTATTCCCAACCTTTGAGCTTCGCTGACGAATTCTACCAACCCATAAGTAACTCCGTGGTCAGTTATGGCTATCGCTGGCATACCAAGATCTTTAGCCCTTTGCACTAACTTCTTAGGCAAAGTAACACCATCCAGAAGAGAATAAGCACTGTGAACATGCAAATGTACAAACTGATTTGCCATACCAACGTTTATTATAATAGAGTTATGGGCGGGAAGCTTAAAATTATCCTCGTAGAAGACGATGTTTCCTTTGCTGAGCTCCTTGCCAACCGCTTAGAGGAGTTCGGCTTCCAAGTCGAACACTATGAAGATGGAGCCTCTTTTTTGGATTTGAAACCATCGGGACATTTGATTCTTCTTGACCTCATGCTTCCGAATCTGGACGGATTCAGAGTTCTAGAAGTTTTGAGGCACCGAAAAGACAGAACACCGGTCATTGTAGTTTCCGCTCGCAGCGCAGAAGAAGATGTGG
>DMVM01000002.1 GCA_003476705.1 Coprothermobacter sp. | reverse complement strand
GCGAACTGTTGTTACAGTTCTCGGAAGGTTACGATAGGGTAATTTACAAAGAAACACCTGATGTACTGAGTGTAAAGGTGTTTAGCAATCAGCTGAAAGATATCGAATTGACTGTTGCCCCTTTTGCCCAGCGTAAGGTCCAAAGTGGCGTTAAACTCTTGAACGGTGTTCGTGAGTTGTTCACACTATGGTCTAACCAAAGTAATGTGCAAAGAAGTACGTGCTTCTGGTTGAAGACAGAATTCGCAGGGATTGTTAAGGAGGGTGCATCTTCACATTACACTGTTCAGGTTTACAAGTCAGCATGGGACTTTCTTACTGACAAGCTCAAACTTGTTGCCGAGAAGAACTTAGGCACTGAAGAACAATGGACCTGGCTAGCAGAAAATGTCGAGGAAGATGATGACTTTGACAAGCTCGCCAGTCGCCTACTTAATAGAAAGAAGTACAGTTCTGAAGTAATTAATCACTTTTGGAAAGATTCTGTCAAAAACGGCAACGGACAAAAAAGGTGGCTCGCTTGGTTGTGGGCAAAACTCAGTGAACCGCAAGGAAGCTATCTAAGAATGGCTTTGGACATGAGCAATGACATAAACCAATTTGAGGAAAGTGTAGCTCTGGCCATATTCGACGCGAACGAACTTACTTTTGATCTGATCAAAGAAAGGAAAAAATTGTTACTAGAACTTGGTCCTCCAAATCTACCTAAGTTGTTTTGGGAAAAATACAGCAAATTGGAAAAGCCAGAAACAAAATTGGCGGTGCTAACAGATTTCACTGACAAAGAAAAATGCGAGGCGGTAAGAAACGTTGGTGATTTACTTAAGATAAGGCCGTCAGGTGAGAGTTGGATAGGAATACTCGAAATTACTTACCCCACCCTCTTTAATTACTTAACCGGTTTTCTGTTAGACGACGAATTTGCCAACAAGTATTTCAACTTCTACAGGAAGAGCAGAATCATGGATTGCGTTTCTGAGGAACATGCTCATTTACTGGAGGAGTGGAATCAAGAAAAACTCTGGCTCTACGACACTCGCCACTCTGTTTTGGAGAAAGTTAATAAACAGAGCGAGGAAATCATTTGGATAGATGCGTTGGGCTTGGAATGGCTCGGAGTCATTGCAGGATCTATTGATCCTAACGAATACACCGTAGAGTGCAAAATAGTCCGTGCGGAACTCCCTACTGTGACCATGAGGAATAACGAGTGGAAAGATGAGAATGAGTTTGTCCGTTACGATCTCGATGAAAACGCACATGACACTCAATACAAGTTTCCAGATAACTTTGTAAAGGCACTGGACATAATCGAAGACAAGGTGAACAAGAAACTAAGAGAAGAATTACATAATTCTCGGTCGTTGATTTTAACTTCAGATCATGGGTTGAGTAGATTTGCAGCAATAAGCGGTGACAAAGTACCAACCCCAGATGGTTATGAAGCCAGAAGGGGTGGTCGCTATGCATCTCGATCTAATACTGCCGAAAAATTAAAACCAACTAGTTTAGAACATTATCCAGATGTGGTTAAGACCGAAGGCGAACTTATACAGGTTAAGTACAGAAATTTTATAGGGAGTAGTGTTCATGGTGGTGAAATCCATGGAGGCGCCAGCCCTGAAGAGGTTTTGGTACCAATAATAAGAATAGTAAGGGGAGCATTAAGCATCAAATTGATCGTTGAAACGCCAGAAGTAGAGCTTGATATAAGGGGTCGTGGCCTGCTGGTTATTAGATCTTCAGATTCCTTGAGTGCACCCGTGCTTCAGATAACGAACATGTCCCTGGAAGGGCATTACGAAGGTGAGAATAAGTGGTCATTTGGCTTAGAAGGTTTACCTGATGGAGAGTACAGCGGTTTCTTGTATGATAACGGAAGAAATTTAGGCGAACTGAAATTCAACGTAAAGAGGCGCGGTGCCATAGAACAAAGTGAAGATTTTGACTTGTGAAACGAATCATAAGATCATAAATTATAGGAGGTAAGAGTGAGCACTGTAGATGCAGTACAGAACAAGGTAAAAAGCGTTTTCCAAGGCATAGTCATATACAAGAATCCTGAGTACCATACTTTTTTCTCTAGCAAGAGTATTCCGTCGTTTCTCAGAGACTGGATCATAATGCGTTCTGCCGATGAGAATGGGGACATCGACATTGATGAAATAGCTGGGTTCATTCAGAGATCTCTCCCTGGAGCAAAGGATTGGGAGTCAATAAAATCAAAAATGGTCAATGATAGGGTGCGGGTAAAGTTTCTGGGGAAAATACGTATTGAAGTTGATGTGAAGACAGGGAAAACGCTTTTTCAACTACCAGAGTTTGGCTATCCCAAAAAGAAATATGAGGCTTTGGTCGATGATTATGTGATGGCGGAGCACAAAGAAGATCTTCTTTCAGATAGCGAAACGTGGGGCCTGTTGACATGCGAATATCGACCTTACGGAATAGATGATAGAAGTGGCGCCATTTGGCTTGTTGACTTTAAACCTTTCAGACCTTACAAAGTTAGTATAAGCTACTACCAAGAAGCAAGGCGTGAGTTCACTTTAGATGAATGGATTGATGTCTTGCTGATGGCAATCGACTACAATCCAGAGGCGTTTGCTAATGAAAAACAGAAACTTACTCTGCTAAGTAGATTGCTTCCTTTCCTGGAAAGGCGCGTGAACCTAGTCGAACTCGCTCCAAAGGGTACTGGGAAATCGTACATGATGTCTCAACTATCGAAGTACGGGTGGCTTGTAAGTGGAGGTAGTATATCCAGGGCAAAGCTTTTCTACGACATGAGCAGGAGAATACCTGGCCTTGTTAGCCGTTATGACTTTGTTGTGTTTGATGAGATCCAAACTATAGAGTTTCCTGATCCTGATGAGATGGCGGGTGCTTTGAAAGGGTACCTTGAAATGGGTCAAACTCAGATTGGTGCTGAAAGGATTGTTGGCAGTGCTGGAATAGTGCTTATGGGAAACATTAAGTCACAAAGTATGGATGTTTTCAAAGATATGTTTCAGCAACTCCCTTCTATTTTCCAGGAATCTGCACTTTTGGATAGATTCCACGGCTTTATAAAGGGTTGGGATATCCCGAGAATGAAAAGCCATGTCAGCGCTCATGGTTGGTCCCTCAATGTGGAATATTTCACTGAAATTCTACATGCCATGAGAGAAGATCTTGTTTACGCCGGCATTGTAGATGATTTACTTCAAGTGCCTTCTGGTTCGGATCTTCGTGATACAGTGGCTATCAAGCGTTTGACTACGGGTTTCTTGAAGCTCCTCTTTCCTCATGTTCGAGATCTTCGAGACATAAACAAGGAGGAATTTGAGAAATACTGCCTGGAACCGGCAAAGCAGATGAGGAGCATCATAAAGATTCAAATGTCTTTGCGAGACAGCGAGTTTCAACCCACTGTTCCTGACATAACTTTAAAGATATGATTTTTTGCAATTCTCGCAGGACCCACAGGAGGTAACAGCTTAATGGCAACCTTTGAGGAATTCATGGATTTGGACATAAGAGTGGGAAGAGTGATAAACGCACAGGATTTTCCTAAGGCAA
>DMVM01000063.1 GCA_003476705.1 Coprothermobacter sp. | reverse complement strand
TAAGGTTGGTACAAGCAGGCGCTAACTGGAATGCCGCCTATGTTGAAGCTACTAAGATTTGCGGTATGGAGCAAGCAAAACGCATTGCCAGGCTCCTCAGAAAGGTATATGAATACAAGCCTGGGGTTTTCGTTTTGAGTGTTCCTAAAGAAGATAGATTAGAGCATAGTTTTACCGATGATGATTTTAGTATAGCTTTGTCTATTATGCAATGGATTGGTCGTGGTGTCTTGTTCATTTCAGCTCGAGAAAACAATAACCAAACGCCTGTTACGAATATTTCGTTTCGTTCCAGGCATCCTTTGGAAGCTATAAAGTATGCCAAACGCCTAAATGGAGGCGGACACAGAATGGCGGCAGCAGCAAAGCTTTCAAATCAATTAAGTGAGGTCATGGAAACAGTACTAACTTGGGTCACTGCTGACGTAGAGGCTTTAAGTGAAAGATATAATGAGCCAGCGAATTTGAATGAACTTGATCTCCAGCTTGCTGAACTTTATGCCAAATCTGAACTCTTGAGCGTTGATGTGACTGAAGAGCTACTGTTAAGTATATGTGATTTGGTTTCTAAAGGTGCCAGCGCTGAAAGAGCGGCTATGAAGGTACGGGAGAACATTAGCTTGGAAAGTTTGCAGGAGTTGTCTGACTGGATTATGAGCAGAGATGACCTTAAGAGCCCTAAGAGTCTTGTTCAGCGCATGTTTTACAGACAGGTGGACTTCTCGTGCAAGAGTTAGATGGTTTTCTCTGGGCAATAAAACCCAGAGGACTAAAGCCCATGGCATTCTTGTCCAAAGTGAAGTCAGCGCTTGGCGTAAAAAAAGTTGGTTATGTGGGAGCTTTGGATCCTTTTGCCTGGGGCCTTATGCCTGTTTGTATAGGCAAGGCTTGTCGGTTTTCTGACTTTCTTCTTTCTCTGCCTAAGACCTATGTGTGTGTGCTTCAGTTTGGTTTGGAGACGGACACTTGGGACATAACTGGAAACGTTATTAATCTTTCAGAACACAGACCAAGTGTGCAAGCATTGAAGGAGTGTTTAGACACATTAAAGGGACAGGTAGAGTATCCCATTCCACCTCTTTCTTCAAAAAAAATAAATGGTAAAAGGCTTTACCAGCTGTTCTATGATGGCAAGCCTGTTACAGACCTTAAGGGTATCGCTCACGTTGGCAAAAGTTTGTTACTTGAAGTATTGGAGTCAAACGAGGGGGGAATCGAAAAAGCCACTGTCTTATTCGAAGTTAGCAAAGGTACTTACATTAGAGGACTGGCAAAGAAAATTGGCGACATGGTAAATGTTCCCTGTGTGGTATCGGAACTGGCGCGTGTAAAAATAGGACACATCAGCATAAGCGCTGGCGTTCCCTTGCAGGACGTTGACCCGAGAAAAGTCATATCCATTGATGAAGCTTTATCTTTCTTACCAGACATATATGTACAGGGTGACGCAGAAAAGCGGGTTAGGCAATCGGGCAGAGTGGATTATTCTATCAGCGTAAGTAGTGTCTATTCGTACTACAGAATATGGGGAACTCACGGTTTCTTGGGTGTTGGCAAGATAAGCACGGGAGAGTTGGTGATGGAGCGTTGGTGGTAACTGTTGTGGATGACAAGATTGAAAAGGTTGTAATGATCGTTTTTGGTGGATTTGAGTCCATACATTTGGGACATCGAAGATTACTTTCACATGTCTCTGGAGTTAACGACGCTGGAGTGCTGACTTTCGAACCTTTGCCAAAGGAAGCCTTAGGTTACAGTGAAAGCAGGGTTCTTACTGATGATGAAAGGTTGTGCGCTTTTGAGAGCATGGGTATAAATCAGATAATAAAGCTGCCTTTTGAGAAGATTAAAGACTTAGAACCGGAAGCGTTCCTTTCCAGATACCTTGAGGATGTTCAAACCATTGTGGTGGGTGAAAACTTTCGTTTTGGGCGTAACGCCGTAGGAGATATTTCACTACTAAAACAGTGGTGTCAGCTTAAGAGAAAGAATCTCATAGTGGAGCCTTTAGTCTCGGTGGATGGGGAAATAGTTAGTACGAAGGCGATAAAGAACTACATTCACCATGGCAACATGGAAAGGGCAATGAAGTTGTTGGGCTATCCTTATTTTATAAGGGGACCTAGGGTACACGGAAACAGAATTGGCAGTAAAATAGGCGTTCCTACCGTAAACCTTCACTGGAGTAAGCAAAAGACCCGGCCACCCTACGGGGTTTATGATGGGTTCTTCCTAAGTAATCAGTGGTCAGGTCCTGCTTTGGCTTCTTTTGGAAAGGCTCCCACCTTTGACCGCAAAGATGTGCTCTTGGAGATATACGTTCCCGGCATTAATCTAAATATTGGAGCAGGCGAAATCGTGCTTTACGGCTTCCACAGGTTCATCAGAGAAGAAAAGAAGTTCCCAGATGTTACCTCGCTAGTGCAACAGATCAGAGAAGACGAAAACGATTTGGCCAAGGACGCACCTTTAATTGAAGCTGAAATGAATCAATTGCTTCTATTGTTCAGCAAAGCCTGCCTTTTGCCTTCCAGATAGGTCACAATTGGCTGGATGCTTTTTTCATCCTTTGCAGAAAAAGTGAATATTTGAACGTGGGGATTAATCTTCCGTACGCTTTCTTCGAACTTTTCAACATCCAAATCCATGACAGGTGCTAAGTCGACTTTTGTCAAAACTACCGCAGTGGCTTTAGTGAACATGGGCGGGTACTTAATAGGTTTGTCAAAGCCTTCGGGAATTGAGTATACGACTAATCTTTCGTGTTCACCCAAGTTGAAATCAGAAGGGCAGACTAAATTGCCTACATTTTCAATGAAGACAAACTCGGGCTTGTATTCAATTAGTAGTCGGAGTTTATCTGCTATCCAGGGTGCTTCCAGGTGACAAGCGGAACCATATATATCCGTGTTTACTTGTACTACTGGTACATTCATTTTGGCAAACTCGATGGAGTCTACTGATGAAGCTATATCTCCCTCTAACACAGCGATCTTTAGATGCTGTGCTAAAGCTTTTATAAGTGTAGTTTTTCCGCTTCCCGGTGATCCCATTACATTGGTAAGGAATACACCCCTATCCGTGTACAAATGGTATACCTGATGAGCCACCTCTTCGTTGGCTTCTAATATGTTTTTCCCCAAGTTAATGCGTGTAAGGTCTTGTGGTGCACCATGGCCTTCCAAATGTTCGAAAAAATGTATTCGCGTCATGTTCTTCTCTATACCTCCTTATTTTCAGCATTATTTTCCACATCAATGTATTGTATCTTCAATTCGTTGCCGCTTACGAATGTAACATTGCTACTGTTACAATTTGGACACCAAAACAGTTCACGTGAAGGCTCAAAAAGAGTGCTGCAATCATTGCATCTAAAAAGGACCGGAGCGAGAGTAATGATAAAGGTCGCATTAGTTAAGCCTTCCTCGGGTGCTATCAAACCAAGATACATCTCCAAAGCCTCTGGTATGATACCCGACATTTTCCCAATTTCAAGACCAACCTTCTTAACCAGGCTTGGATGTAGTTCTCCAAGTTCCTTCTTCACTTGATAGATTGTGTGCTTTGCCACGTAGTACTCATGCATGGTTAACTCCGCTCAGCATATTCTTGGCAGTATCTCACCTGTTAAGGGTGGTACATAAGTCTCGTAACCATCTACTACTTGAGTCAGCGTTTTGTGATTGTCCACTACTTCTCCAATTACCGATGCATTTGGTGCAAAGGGCTTCAAGGACTCAATAAGTTCATGGGTTTTATCAGGGCTTATTACGATTACCATTCTTCCTTCTGATGCCAGGTGAAGAGGTTCTAGGCCAAGAAGCTCGCATATGCCATTAACCTCGGGCATGATAGGTATTTGTTTTTGAAAGAGTCTCACGCCTAAGGAAAACTGATTGCAGAACTCATGAAGAATGGTACCAACGCCCCCGCGAGTAGGATCTCTCATCCATTTTACGTGGCCATGAAAAGGCTTCAAAACATCGATTAACCAACATAGTGGTTCGCAGTCACTAGTTAGCTCACTCTCAAGCTCAAACTTTTTTGACGCAAGTAGCATAGCTGCGCCGTGTCTGGCAATATCGCCTGTTACTACAACTGCGTCTCCCGCCTCTGGGGATTCGAAGTCAATTACTTTCTGCCCAATGCCTGAGGTAGTTACGAATATTTTGTCAACTGCGCCCTTTTGGACTACTTTAGTGTCTCCGGTAACGATCTTTACTTGAGCCAACTTAGCTGTCTCCTTAGTGTCCTGCAAGATTCTTCGTACCACTTCCATGTCCAAACCTTCCTCCAAGATTAAACTCAGCGCCAGCGCTGAAGGCTTAGCTCCTGCAGCCACCAAGTCATTTACTGTTCCGCTCACGGCCAGTGTTCCAATAGAACCACCTGGGAAAAAAGGCGGTTCTGCTACGAAACTGTCGATTGTAAAAGCAGTATGGTTAACCAGTGCGGCATCGCCAGAAATGTTTTCCTCAAGGATGGGGAAAACAGTCTTTTGAAGAAACTGGGTCATTTCTTCTCCACCAGTGCCTATGCTTAGTGTGATTTTATCCATTTAAGGTTGCACCTCCGTACCTGAGCCATGCAGCACAAGTTCCTTCTGATGATACCATGCATGGTCCTACGGGATTCTGCACAGTACATGTTTTGCCAAACAAAGGGCAGCTGGGTGGGTCTGCTGCACCCAGCACTACGCTTGCGCATCTGCACCCTGGCGGAGGGCTAACGTTAGGCTCCTCAACCGGAAACTGTGTTTCTGCATCCAAATGAGAGAACTCCTTTTTGAGTACCATGGCACTGTCTGGAATGAAGCCAAAACCTCTCCAAAATGCTCCACCTACTTCGAAATAGCTATCTATAAGTGCCTGCGCTTTCTTGTTACCTTCCTCACGCACTACTTCGGGGTATGCATTTATCACGTCGAACTTGTCATTCACAATGAGTTTAAGGAGGATGTTTATCCCTCTGAGCATTTGGTCTTTGCTAAAACCAGTCACTACGCCAGGCACGTCATATTTACTTAATACTGGCTCGTATGGCTTGGATCCTATGATGGCAGAAACATGGCCAGGTAACAAAAGGCCATCTATCTTTATTCGCCCAGACCCAAATAAGGCATATAAAGCAGGAACAATGCGCTTATGGTTCACTAAGAACCATAAGCGCATTGTTCCTGCTTTATATGCCTTATTTGGGT
>DMVM01000028.1 GCA_003476705.1 Coprothermobacter sp. | reverse complement strand
TATAAGTCCCAACTTTACACCCTAAAAGATTTCTTGCTGTCTTTCGACCGTAGCTCAGAAGTATTTGCACATCACCACATCAAGTATGAGCGTTTGCCATCTTCAGCTAAGAAAAGCAACTATTAACTAGGATTCTGCAAATTTTTCAGCAAAAGCTACGTCAGCCGCTACCATCATCCACAACACGTCTTCATCAACGTTGAAATAAGGGCTATGGTTAGGTGCAGTAATACCCTTTTCCGGATTGTTCGTATTGAAGAAGTAGAAAACCCCAGGCACCTTTTCCAAGAAGTAAGCCATGTCTTCCCCACCCATGTTTGCTTTTTCTGTTAGAACAACGTGGCTCTCACCTAAATACTTTCCAATGGCTTCGACCATGAGATCAGTCATTTCTGCATCATTAATCATTGGTATATAGCCAAAATTATAGGTAAAATCAGCTTCCACTCCATAGGCTTCTGCCAGACCATGAGCTATGTCACCCAACCTTTCTGAAAAGTGGCTTCGGTCGTCGTTTACTACTGTCCTTACTGTGCCTGTAAGGAACACTTCCTCAGGAATGATGTTGTTCGCCGTGCCACCATGGACACTTCCTATGGATATGACCGTTGGGTTATTTGGATCACTTTCTCTACTTTTTAGAACCTGCGTAGTTAGGATAAAAGTTGCAGCGGCCATGAAAGGATCTTTGCCTTTGTGTGGCTGGGAGCCATGGGTACCTGCTCCCGTAAAAACCACCTCGAAATTGTCAGTGGCTGCTGAGGCAGTTCCCTTCTTAATCATGAATGTGCCCGTGGGTACCTCTTCAAATACTGGACCAACATGTCCACCAATGGCAGCATGCACGCCCTCCATAGCGCCATGCTCGATCATGTCCACCGCACCAAAGTAACCTTCCTCTCCTGGTTGAAACAGGAGGCGAATACGACATGGCGGCTCGTGCACACTGAAATACTTAGCCACTCCCAACAACACGGCTGTGTGAGCGTCGTGACCACAAGCATGCATGTATCCCGGATGCTCTGAAGCATAATCCAAATTCGTCAGCTCCTCAACAGGCAGAGCATCCATATCTGCTCTAATGGCTAAACACTTTTCCCCATGACCCACGTCACAGATCAGCCCATGACCACACGGTTTGGGCTCAAAACCAAGTTCAATCAACGCTCTTTCCACGTATGCTTTCGTCTTAGGAAGTTCTAATCCCACCTCTGGAATGCGGTGCAGATCACGCCGGTATCTAACAATGTCTTTGTTCAAACCTCTAAGGAATTCCAACTCCATTACAGGTAGCCTCCCTTTCTTGCTTCATATATGACTTCGCTACGTAAAGCAAGAACTTCATAATAACAATAATAAAACCAACTATTCCTTGAGTGAACTTCTATAATATGCTCAAAGATGTTACAGTATTGAATCCGAACAGGTAAGGAGTGTGAAGCTAATGGAGTTACATAGGGTAACAGTAACGCCACTTAAAAGTAACTGTTACATACTAAAATCAGGTACTGACATCGCAGTAGTTGACCCCGGAGGAGACCCAGAGAAAATACTAGAGCGACTGGCAAAGCTTGATGGCCAAGTAAAATTCATAATAGCAACCCATTACCACTTTGATCACGTTGGGGCTCTAAAAGAACTCAAAGAAAGGGTAAGCGCGCCCTTTCTCATCCATAAAAATGATGTGCCTTTCCTTGACAACATAATCCCCGATCAAACCCTAACGGAAGGTGATGAAATCTCTTTGGGAGAAGAAACGCTCCAAGTGATACACACCCCAGGACATACTGCTGGGAGCATTTGTCTTCTTGGAGACGGATTCATACTTACCGGGGACACGTTATTCCAGTTTTCCTATGGAAGAACAGATTATCCTGGAGGAGACGATTTTCAGATGCAGCAATCTCTAAAAAGGCTTCAGGAAATACTTGTGCCGGGCATGACCGTGTATCCAGGACATGGTTTACCTTTTGTAATTAAAAGTTAGGTGATAAGAGTGGTCAATTTGCTTTTTTGGGATGGTGTGGGTTGCATTGGTGGCAACAAAATTCTTCTCCAAGATGAAACAAAAGATCAAGTGTTGCTCATGGACTTCGGCAAGAACTTTGGAGAGGAAAACAAATACTTTGATGAATTCCTTAAACCTCGTAACCGCCTTGGAATTTATGATCTGATACGTATGGGATTTCTTCCACCTGCCCTGGATTTGTACAGAAAAGACTTAATTCCAGCAGCTTTTGAGTCGCCATATGAGAAACAAAATGGCCTAAAACCTGTTGGAGGATTGTTAATTAGTCACGCTCACCTGGATCATGTAGGTTATTTACCTTTTCTTCGCGAAGACCTGCCCGTAGTAACTTCGTCAGTTTCAGCTGCACTCTTGAAATCTTTGCAAGATACCAACTCACAGCTCTATTCAGAACTTGTTGCCGTGGCCACCAGAGAACCCACAGACACTGGCATACTCAAAAAAGAGAAAAACGGTTGTTTGCAGCCCAGGCCTTTTCATCTTCTTCAAGCACCCCCAGATACTGACGGCTTTAGCAATAATGTATGGAACTGCAATTACACAAGAAACCCTTACCTCTCTGTATTTCCATCCTACTCAGAAAACTCCTGTCAACTGGCTTCTTACAACATTAAGGCCTGGCCTGTTGACCATTCCATACCGGGAGCCATGGCATATGCTATTGAAACCTCGGCAGGTTGGATAGTTTACACTGGGGATTTAAGGCTACATGGGACCAAGGGCCATCTGACCAGAACGTTCTTCAAAGAAGCAGCTCAGTTGCACCCCTTAGTTCTCATAACGGAAGGGACGCACCCTGAAGAAACAAATCCCGTTACTGAGGAGCAAGTAAAGCAGCGTTCACTTGAAGTAGTGGCAAGCACTCAAGGTTTGGTTATTGCCGATTTTGGGGCGAGAAACGTAGAAAGACTATTGTCTTTCCTGAAAATTGCCGCTGAAACTAAACATTACTTGGTGCTCACACCAAAAGATATCCTCCTACTGGAATACTTGAGCTATGCCTCGGCTGAGCTCCCTAATCCACTTAGCGATCCATGGATACTTATGTACGTGGCTCCTAAGGCTAGCATCAGTGGCTGGGAGAAGCATATCCGTTCCATGGTGCCTGAGGAAAAAACCGTGGACGCCAAGAAAATTCACTCACGCCCAGATGATTACATATTGTGTTTTTCCTACTATGACTTTGCAAACCTTCTGGATATTGATGTTCATGAAGGTTCCTACATTTACTCTTCCAGCGAACCTTTCAACGAGGAGATGGCTATGGATCACGAAAAGATAAAGAACTGGATCGATCTGTTCGGTTTTCGCATTTACGGACGTCTTGGCCAACCCGCAGGTGAAAAGGATGGACGAGATCCATTTCATGCAAGTGGCCACATACACGCTCAGGGGCTAAAAGAAATGGTTGAAACCATAAAGCCTAAATACCTCATACCCGTACACACAGAGAAGTTGGATTTCTTCCAACAATTCCAAGGCCTAACTACGGTATTAACTGCACAAAGAAACGAACTACTGAGATTGGACTAAGCTGTTTTGACAAATCTGCTGTTTTTTAGAGTGAGTGGAAGTAAAATACAATTAATGTGGATCATGGTTCTTCATAAAACCAAAAGCGCACAAATGACAAGAAAGCTGAAGTGCAAAACACCATATGGCTTACAATAACGACTTTGTGATTTCGCTTATAGAACCTGTTTCAGCCTTAGCAGAGGTGACTGACTTATCGGACCCCAGCTTGACCACTCATCAAGAACAGGTGGCCTACATTGCGCTTGCTATTGCGGAAGAACTCAGGCTTTCAAGTCAAGAACAGTGTCAGATAGCGCTGGCTGGTGAACTTCATGATATCGGCTTTTTATCCCTAGAAAGCAGGCTGAAGTTTGCTGAACAAAGCTTCGAAGTAAGGGAAACATACGACCACGAACTCATCGGATACGCTCTTCTGCGGAAACTAGAACCACTGGAAGAAGCAGCAAATATGATTCGTTTTCACCACTTACCCTGGAACAATGGCAAGGGAAAGAGGGCCAATGGCGTCGATGTACCTCTGGGAAGCCACATCATAAACTTGGCTGACAGAATAGCGATCTCCATTGATAGAAGAAAAGACGTGCTAGGACAAATACAAACGATAACCGAAAAGGTTGTTGACTACTCGGGAACCACGTTTCATCCAGATTTGGTTAAAGCATTCTTGTCTTTGTCAAGGATGGAATATTTTTGGCTGGATGCTTCGTCTTCGTACTGCGGACGCATTGTGAAACGTAAACTTGAACCACTCAATATCTGGCTAAACATGAGAGACCTGGTAATGCTGGCAGAGGTTTTTGCGCAAATTATTGATTTCAGAAGTCCATTCACAGCTCAGCATTCTAGCGGCGTTGCCGCAACAGCTGGTGCGCTAGCTCGTCTAGCCGGTTTTTCTGCAAACGAATGCCAGCTCATTCAAGTCGCAGGATACTTGCATGACATTGGCAAGCTTGCTATACCAGGTAACATTCTTGAAAAACCCAGCGAATTAGACGAAACCGAAAAGCGCATTATGAAAAGCCATGTTTACTACACCTACCACACACTTGAAGACATTCACGGGTTTGAGACCATAAATACTTGGGCTTCTTTGCACCACGAGCGACTTGATGGCACAGGCTATCCTTTCCACCTGACAGCTGTGGACCTTCCCTTGGGTTCAAGAATCATGGCTGTTGCTGACGTTTTCACAGCGATCATGGAGGACAGACCATACAGAAAAGGTATGCCTTCAGAAAGCGCTCTGGAACTCTTGGACAAGATGACCAAATCAGCTTTAGATCCCCATGTGGTTTCCATTCTCATAGA
>DMVM01000001.1:1373-3912 GCA_003476705.1 Coprothermobacter sp. | reverse complement strand
TACTACTGATGAGTTCTACTTGGAAGAAGGTACCTCATTAAAGGTTGAAAAGATTAGAGTGGGCCCTGACGGAAGGTTCGTGGTCAAACTGCTTGGCTATGATACACCGCAGTCGGTGGAAACGTTTGTTAATCAAAAAGTTTATGTAAAAGGGCGTTCTGGCGAAGGTGACACGTATACCACAAGCGAGCTTTTGGAAATGGACGTGATTGTCAATGGGAAAGTGGTAGGCAGGGTTTTGGACCTTCAGGGAACAGACGAGTCTCCTTTCTTGCTACTGGAGATAAACGGTGAGCTACGGCGTGCTCCCTTTACCAAAGAGGCTTTGAGCATCGATCGAATTAAGAAGACAATAACTGTTTCCAGCGAGGGGTTCCTGGTATGAAAAGGTTCGCAGTGGTAACATTGTTTCCTGACGTCATAGATTGTTGGCTCCAAGCTAGCGTAGTAGGTAGGGCCCGGGGTCGAGCATTTGATGTGCTTTATGTTAACCCGCGAGACTTTGCCAAGGACAGATATCGCTCAGTAGACGATTACATGTTCGGTGGCGGACCTGGTATGCTGATGAGGTATGACGTCCTAAAACCAGCGTTAGATCACGCGAAAACCTTGGTACAAAGTCCGTTGGTTTTGGCGTTGAGCGCTGGCGGTAAGGTGCTTAACCAAGAGATGTGCACAGTATTGAGCTCCTATGAAGGTGACATGGTGCTGTTTTGTGGCCATTATGAAGGCATGGACGATCGCATATTTGACCATGTGGATTTAGAGGTTTCTGTGGGTGATTATGTGCTAAGTGGAGGAGAACTAGGAGCAGCTGTGATCATGGAAACAGTCATTCGACTGCTACCTGGGTTTGTTGAAAAAAGTGACAATGTGAGAAAAGAAAGCTTTACCAATAATCTGTTAGAAGAACCCCAGTTCACCAGACCTAGGGAGTTCGAAGGAAAAGAAGTACCAGAAGTGCTTCTTAGCGGACATCACCACCGTATTGAGCTTTGGAAGAAAGAGCAGCGAATTAAGAGAACTTTGCTGCAAAGACCAGATTTGCTGACATCTGCCAAACTGGAGCCCATGGATTTACAGATTCTTAGGCGTGTACTAACCGATATGGAAAAGGTGAAGAAGGCGATATTTGGTGAACAGTCCAGCTAACGTGAACAGTTTATCTATTGCCTTGATGCACTATCCCATGTATGACAGGGAATACAAGATTGTTACAACGTCTGTGACCAATTTGGATATTCACGATATCGCTAGACTAAGTAGGACATACAACCTTTCCGATTTTTGGGTTGTTACTCCTGTGAAAGCCCAGCAGGAGCTTGTTAAACGTATTATTCAATATTGGGCGTCAGATGAAGGTAGAATTTACAACCCTCACCGGCATGAGGCATTGTCTTTGGTACGTGTCATGGACGACGTTGAATCAGTGGTTAAGTGCCTCGAGGAGCGGGAGGGTAAGGTTCCTAAGCTTGTGGCCACCGATGCTAGACCATATCCCAATATGGTAAACTATGATTTTGTTAGGGATCTGGTAAGGACTAGAGAACCTGTGGTCCTGGTTTTGGGAACAGGTCATGGAATTGCGTACGAGATGATCAGGAAAATGGATTATTTCCTTGCGCCCATAAGACCAAACGGAGATTTCAATCACCTATCCGTTAGATCAGCGGCGTCAATTTTGGTGGATAGGATCATTGGAGATAGCCTTTAAGCAAGGAGGGTAAAGAAATGGATATCATCAGAAGAATCGAACAAACTATGATGAGGGAGGATGTACCCCCAGTTGAAGTTGGAGACACGGTAAGGGTTAAGTGGAGATTTACAGAAAGAGACAGGAGTGGAGAGGACAAGAGCCGCGTCCAAGCATATGAAGGTATTGTCATTGCTAAGAAAGGTACCGGTATAAGCGAATCCATTGTGGTAAGGAAGATTTCTTCAGGTATTGGTGTGGAAAAGACCTTCCCTCTTCACAGTCCCAACTTAGTGGATTTAGAAGTGGTTACTCGAGGAAAAGTAAGGCGTGCAAAACTCTACTACTTGCGTGAAAAGAAGCACTTAGTTGTAAAGAAGAAGAGCAGATTTTAAGTATGTCTAGGAAGGTTGTAAACGAGCTTTTCCAGTGGCTCGTGGCTCTGGTATTGGCTGCAGCCATTGTTATTCCCATAAGGGTGTACGTGCTGCAGCCTTACCGGGTTTACATGACATCCATGGTTCCGACGTTGGAGCCTGGAGACATTGTGATCGGTTTGAAGAGCGCCATTGTTGGCAACGGTATAGAGCGCGGGGACATCGTCATAGTAGGTGGTGCTTTTAGCAATGGTGAACTTTATGTGAAACGTGTCATAGGGCTTCCTGGCGAAACCATTTCCATAAACGATGGTGAAGTTTACATAAATGGTCAAAAACTTGAAGAACCCTGGTTACCTTCAGATGGAGGATTTAACTCTTCCGGTGAACTATCTGAGGTTAAACTTGGAGAGAATCAGTATTTCGTTCTAGGAGATAACAGATTCGCTAGTCGGGATAGCAGGTCATT
>DMVM01000001.1:350-1343 GCA_003476705.1 Coprothermobacter sp. | reverse complement strand
TAATGAGACCTTATCCCAGTTGGGAACTGGAAAGGGCCCTTTTCGGAGAACCGGTGGTGGGCGTAGACGAGGTTGGCAGAGGTGCCGTAGCAGGTCCTCTGTTAGTCTGTGCTGTTCGGTTCCATAGCTCTCCTGAGGTTACATGGCGTGATTCAAAGCAGATGAGTCCTTTACAGCGAAAGTCGGTGTTTGCAAACATCGTTGAGAACAGCTGTTTTGGCATTGGACTTGCCGCCCCTTGGGATATTGACCGGTTTGGAATAAGTTTCTGCCTTAGGCAAGCCGCTGAGGAGGCGCTTGCTGAAATTCCGCTTGACGATGCCATTGTCGTCTTTGATGGGAAAAGACCGTTGACCACTGAGGTTCCTGCTTATCAATGTATGGTGAAAGGCGACGTTTTATTGCCCTCTGTGGCTGCTGCGAGCGTTGTTGCCAAGGTTATCCGCGATGAACTCATGGTGTGTTTAGACTCCCTATTACCAGGGTATGAGTTTTCAGCACATAAAGGATATGGGACTCAAACACATTTAGAAGCCATTGGGTGTTTGGGCATTACAGCCCAGCACAGACGTTCTTTTCTGAGGAGAGTGCTTGAGCAGGCACTTTTCTGAAGACAGTGTAGCATCTTTTTTGGTTTCACAGAAATACCGCATATTGGATCAAAATGTGGTATTTCCTATTGGTGAGGTTGACATTGTAGCGTTAAAGGGTAAAACACTGGTTTTTGTTGAAGTTCGCTACCGAAAGAACTTTGACGCTGCAGAAACAGTTGACTTAAGAAAATTAGAAAGAATAATGCAATGTGCTTATTTATATACTGGTGGCGAGCAGAGTTACAGGATCGACATTTTCGCTTGCGGTCCCCAAGGTTGCCATTGGTACAAAGGGGTGAGGCTTGATGGATGTTGTGAAAGTGTGGAGTGGGTTAACCTTTGGTGACCGTTTTGTTCCCGTTGAAATTCAAATAACCTACGGTGCTGGGCTTCCTGCTTT
>DMVM01000001.1:0-208 GCA_003476705.1 Coprothermobacter sp. | reverse complement strand
GTGGCGTTGGATGGTACAGTTAGAGCAACAGCGCAAAGTGTTCGCGTTATTGCTGCTGCTTACAATAGTGGTATAAAGCAGTTCATATGCCCACGTCTTACTTGTGAAGTGCTTAAGTTGATGCCCGATGCTGATTTTTTCATGGTAGAGCATGTTGCTCAACTTCTTAACGGCGAGTCATCGAATCCCATTGAAGACAATTCAAATG
>DMVM01000114.1 GCA_003476705.1 Coprothermobacter sp. | reverse complement strand
GGAGATGTGCGTATAACTAACCGCTACGATGAAGAGTATTTCTTGTCTTCATTCTTTAGTGCTATGCACGAGGGAGGACATGCTCTCTATGAACAAGACATTTCTGACGAACTTTACGGCACTGGACTCGCTACTGGAGTTTCTATGGGCATTCATGAATCACAGAGCAGGTTCTACGAGAACATGATTGGTCGGAGTAAGAACTTCTGGGAGTATTTCTTCCCAACGCTGGTTGAAGAGTTTCCGAATCTGTCTAGTGCCAGACCCGAAGACATGTACAGAGCAGTGAACACTGTGGAGCCTTCACTCATACGCACAGAAGCAGATGAGCTGACCTATGCCATGCATATCATAATTCGCTATGAAATGGAGAAGGCATTCATAAATGACGAAATTACTGTAGAGGAAGCTCCCGAAGTATGGAATGAAAAGTATGAAAAGTATTTAGGGATACGTCCAAAGGACTACAGTAGCGGCATACTTCAAGATACACACTGGTCTGGCGGCATGGTAGGATACTTCCCATCCTATGCACTAGGCAATCTCTATGCGGCACAGTTCCTGAATACAATGAAGAAGGACATGGATGTGGAAGAGCTGCTTAGAGAAGGGAATTTAGAACCCATTCACCAGTGGCTAAAAGACAAAGTGCACAAACACGGTGCTGTCTACACCCCTTCTGAGCTAGTAGAAATGGTTACAGGTGAGCCACTTAACCCTCAGTATTTTGTGGATTACTTAACAGAAAAACTACGAGATGTTTATGCGGTAGGATAAATCAGAAAAAGAAAGGGGCATCGAAGTACGTTGAAAGTTCGTCTTCGATGCCCCTTCTTTTTTTGCACACAGTCCTCTTTCATCCTTGTATTTCATACTTCAGTTGGCCGTTTCTTGATATTGGTGCCCCCGTCGTACTTGTATCTGGAATAATCGGAAAGACGGTTGGTGTAGTTGGTGTTAATGTAGAACTTTCCGTGGGCGGCTCTAGGGGTTCAAATTGGGTAGGTGTTTCTGGCTCTTCAGGTTCCAGCTCTTCAGGAGGCGTCTCTGGTTGTACTTCACACTCTTCCAAAGGTGGTTCCTGTTTCGTGGGTACTGGCCATAGAACTGTTACAGGCTGAAATGTGGAACAGTCCGCATTGTAAGTCACTGTTAGATCTGCACTGAGCGACAACGTCTTCCAACTCACAGGAGACGTTTGTAAGGGAACTGCTTCTGGTCTTGTGATGCTGCTAACAGGTTTCTGGCTACCTCCACCTAGTAGCTCTGAATCCTTAAAGTTCACCGTTACGCTTACTATGCTTGTGGGTTTGTTTAAAGTTGGTCCAACTGGGATAAGTTTTGCCTTGAACAGATCGCGTGCAGTGTATCCCCACAGCCACATACCAGGATGTTTTGTGGTCATGTTTTTATAGGCTCCCTTAACTTCTGGTATGTCAATATCTATGCCCACTGTGAGAGCATACACAAAGTTGGTGGAATAACCTACATACCACGAGTCTTTCCACGAACTCGTTGTGCCGCTCTTACCAGCTAAGAACCTGCCGTCAACAGCGGCTTTAGGCGTATAGGCATTGCCCATAAACATGCTGTGAAGCATGTCGCTTATCACGTATGCTGTGGATTCATCAATAACTTTGTATTTCCAAGGTGTTTGTTTGTAAATTGTTACTCCTACGCTGTTCTTCACTTCTTTTATGAAAACAGGTTCCACAGCGTATCCACCGTTGGCAAAGGGTGCATAGGACAGTGCCAGGTTAAGGGGAGTGATTTCATTTACCCCAATGGCAGTACTTGGAACCAGCCTGACCTCTTCAGTGATGCCGAATTTCTTTGCGTAGTACTGAACTGCGTCGATTCCTACCAATAGCGCTGTTTTAACGGCGGCTATGTTCGATGATCTAACAATCGCATCTCTCACTGTGATTTGTCCCCACCAAGTGTTGTTGAATTCGTGGGGACTCCAGGTGTCACCTGGTATGGGCACCTTAATCGGTTCAGAAACCCATGTGTCGAATGGCGTAAGCATGTTCATTTGAACTGCTGCTGCATACTCAATGGGTTTGAATGAGGACCCCGTTGAGCGTGGTGCCATAGCTCTGTTGTATTGGGTTTCTGAATACTTTCTGCCGCCTAGCATGGCAAGTACTTCACCGTTTCGTGGATCTATTATGATTGCACCTGGCTGTGGTTGCCTAACACCTTTGTCATCCAAAACTACTGTCCCAGTTATGGATGTGTCCCGCTCATCCAGGTATTTCTCTATGGAACTTTGCAGCTCTTCAATGAGTTTTACGTCAAAGGTAGTGTACACAGACAGCCCACCGCTGAATGTGAGATCTGTCCCAAAATTCTCAACTAAAAAGCTCTTAATGAAATCCAGTGCGTAACCTTTAGCATCGAGTTCCACTAGAGAAGTTTGAGAAAGCTCAATTGTTTGGTTCTTTGCTTCTTCATACTCGTCCTCAGAGATGACTTCTATGGACAGTAGTTTATTCAGGACAACATTTCTGCCATTTATGGCAGCCTCCAAATTACTTCTTGGGGCCCGTACAGATGGCGCAGGCAGAATTCCCGCAAGTAAAGCAACTTCTGACAATGTTAGCTCGTTAGTGTGCTTACCAAAATAGTGCTGAGCAGCAGTCTCCACCCCATAGCATCCGTCACCAAAATAGACCATGTTTAGGTAAAGTTCTAGTATTTGATCCTTTGTGTATCTTTGTTCTAGTCTGTAAGCAAGTACAAACTCCTTCAGTTTCCTATCCATGGACGTTTCCATTCCTAAATTAAACATAACTCGGGCTAACTGCTGTGTTATGGTACTTCCACCCTGCTGTATGGAACCATGCATGAGATTGGTCAAAGCCGCTCTTGTGAGTCCGATCCAATCCACGGGACCGTGACTGTAGAATCTATGGTCTTCCGAACCCACAAAAACTTTCTTTACCAGAGGGCCCATTTCTTCCAAAGAAACGTATTTGTAAGGAGCACTACTCCCTAAATAGCCTATTACGATACCATTACGATCATATACAACGCTGGGTTCCTGTATGTCCAGCTTTACCTCGTCTGGTTGGGGTAAATCAGCTGCCAAAGTTCTAATGACATTAACTGCATAGACAGCTATCGCTGACGCAATTATGGCAAAAATTAGAAAAATTACTCCAAATACTCTTGCCCACCTAATGCGGTGCTTGTTCTTTGATTTAGCCATAGTAGAATAACATTATAACGCACTTCATAACAGGAGGTTTTATACAAATTGGACATATCACAACAAGTTGAAATCCTCAAGAAGAATGTAGTGGATCTCATCACTGAAGAAGACCTCAAATCTAAACTTGAAAAAGCAAAGGCAGAAGGGAGACCTTTAATGGTTAAGTTGGGAGCTGACCCTTCTGCTCCTGACCTGCACCTGGGACATTTAGTTGTGCTTCGAAAGCTTCGACAGTTCCAAGAGTTTGGACACCGCATCGTATTCATTATTGGTGACTTCACTGCTTGTATAGGTGATCCCACGGGCAGAAACAAGACCAGACCGGCATTAACTGAAGAGGAAGTAAGAATGAACGCTCAAACCTATCAGGAACAAGTATTCAAAGTTCTCGACCCCGAGTTGGTGGACATAAGGTTCAATAGTGAATGGAATGCGCCCTTGAGTGCCCGTGATGTCATATTGGATTTGGCTTCGCGTTACACCGTCGCCAAGCTTTTGGAGAGAGACGATTTCAACATGAGGTATAAAGGTGGGGTCCCCATCTACGTACACGAACTTTTGTATCCTTTGTTTCAGGCTTATGATTCCGTTGCTATCAAAGCCGATATTGAATTAGGCGGTACAGATCAAGTTTTCAATCTTTTGGTAGGACGAGACCTTCAGCAAAGCCATGGGCAGGAACCTCAAGTGGTAATGACACTTCCACTCCTGGTGGGGCTTGATGGTGAGAAGAAGATGTCAAAGTCTTTAGGGAATTACGTTGCTTTTAATGACCCGCCTAAAGACATGTTTGGTAAACTTATGAGCATTCCTGACGATCTTATGCCAAGTTATTTTAATTTACTTACTGACTATT
>DMVM01000134.1 GCA_003476705.1 Coprothermobacter sp. | reverse complement strand
CGACACCAAAGAAGTCCACAAACATGAGCTCTACAATTGGTCTCATTCCCTTTGAAGCAGCACCTAAAGCTCCTCCTATGAACGCAGATTCGCTTATAGGTGTATCCTTCACTCGATCAGGACCAAACTTATCAAGGAGTCCCGTAGTGGCTCCGAAAATGCCACCATATGCTCCAATGTCTTCACCCATAACAAATACTGAGTTATCGCGCTCCATTTCTTGCGCAATTGCTTCCGCTACAGCCATGTACATGGGTAGTTTTCTTGCCATCCTACTCACCCCCTACAAAAACATTGTTAAGAGCTTCATGCTCTTCGGGGTACTCGCTCTGTCTGGCGAACTCGATAATTTCATCTATCTCGGCAATTATGGCATTTTGCAGGTTCTGTAGTTCTTGTTTACTAACTAAATTTCTATCAAGTAATTGCTTTTCCAAATACTTTATAGAGTCATTATTCATAGCTTCTTCTAATTCTTCTTTTGGTCTGTAAATCTGTGCATCACCTTCGAAGTGTCCCCTTAGCCTATAAACTTTTATTTCAATGAGACTGGGCCCTTCACCGCTTCTAGCCCTGTCAACTGCTTCCTTGGCTACCTCATAGACAGCAACGACGTCTTTGCCGTCCACATACACCCCAGGAATGCCATACGCTTTCGCTCTTTCACTGTTTCTTGAAAGGGACGTAGATTTGTCCTTTGGTACTGATATAGCCCAGGAGTTATCTTCGATTACAAAGATCACAGGCAGCTTCCAGAGTGCGGCTAAGTTTAGGGATTCATGAAATGTACCTTGGTTTGCAGCACCATCTCCACCAACTGCCACAGCAAGATAATCAGTTCCTTGCTGTTTGGCAGCAATCCCTACACCTACCGCTTGGGGAAAACTTGCGCCCACTATACCGCTGCAGCTAAAATTCACCTCTGGGTCAAACAAGTGCATATGCCCACCTTTGCCAGCAGAGAGGCCCGTGCGTTTTCCAAAGATTTCGGCGGTCATGGCTCTAAGATCCACGCCTTTCGCAATGGCAAAGTGGTGGATACGGTGGGTTCCTACTACCGCATCTTCCGGCTTTAAATGAGCACAGACACCCACAGCAGAGGATTCTTGACCACTAGAAAGGTGCAATTCACCTGGAATGGGTCCTTGAGAAATGTCGAAAATAGGGGATTTGCCTTCGTAGTAGATCTTACCCAGTGTTTCTTCGTAGTACCGAATCTTGTACATGGTTCTGTACAAAGATAATAGTACCTGCTCAGAAATCTCCATAATTTAGTATCACCTCCTATGAAAAATGATAGCACAAAATTGAAGAAGGCAAGCATAATCATTCTTGCGTAATAGAAACATTCAAAATAGGGAAAACCGTCACTAAAGGTAAGATAAGCTTCAGTGTATAATGTTCTTAACTGGCACTTGCCGGAATAGATATGAGGAGGAGGTTAGTCAATGTCTGTTTTGAACTTCATTGTCAACGAGATTCTCAGCAAGCCTGCATTATTAGTGGGTTTGATGTCGTTTGTTGGACTTGTTGCTTTGAGAAAATCCTTTAGTGATGTACTTAGTGGTACGGTAAAGACCATTTTGGGTTTTCTCATTCTGTCTGCTGGAGCCAGCGTGGTCATCTCCACATTGGGTCCTTTGGAAGTTATGGTAAAGGAGGCATTCAACCTTCAAGGTGTAATTCCCACAAACGAAGCAATTGTAGCACTTGCTCTTAAGGACTTTGCCACAGAAGTGGCTGCTATAATGGCACTTGGTTTCGTTGTGAACCTCATATTTGCTTTGATTACGCCTGCCAAATTTGTTTTCTTGACAGGGCACCACTTGCTTTACATGGCAACAGTTTTAGCTGTGGTTATTGGCAGCGCAGGGATTAAAGGGGCAAATTTGATCATCTTAGGAGCCATTCTTCAAGGTACCATAGCCACCGTTATGCCAGCGTTGGTGCACCCATTCACTAAGAAACTCACTAATGATGCCGGATTTGCTTTAGGTCATTTCAACTCTCTAGGATATCTAATTTCTGGACTTATAGGCGGATTAGTGGGGAAGGGGAGCAGATCCACAGAAGACATAAAAGTGCCAGAGAACCTCTCTTTCTTAAAAGAGCCTTTAGTCATTACAAGTGTTGTCATGATCATCATTTACGTATTTCTTGCATTAATGGCGGGGCCTGCAGTACTTGAGCCGTTCGCCGAGGGTGGAAATTACATTATGTACGCAGTTATGCAGGGCCTAACATTTGGAGCTGCCATAGGTATCATTATCTATGGTGTAAGGATGATACTCGCTGAATTGGTACCAGCTTTCCAAGGTATTGCACAGAGTTTAATTCCAAACGCGGTACCTGCACTTGACTGCCCCACGGTATTTCCTTATGCTCCTAATGCTGTAGTTATTGGGTTCATATTCAGTGTCATAGGTGGAATTGTGGGTATGTTTTTGATGGGTCCTTTGGGACTAGCATTGATTATCCCAGGCATGATTCCGCACTTTTTTGATGGTGGTACGGCAGGAGTTTATGGTAACTCTACAGGAGGATTAACAGGTGCTATCGTTGGATCTTTCGTGAACGGACTTTTGATAACATTTTTACCAGCGTTATTGCTGTCATTCATGGGTAACCTTGGGCTTGCCAATACGACCTTTGGAGATACTGATTTTTGCTGGGCAGGTATCCTAGGCGGAAGCATATCAAGATTAGGCACTACTGGAGCTTACTTGGGTATAATCTTAGTAAGCGTGGCATTTTTGGCTATTGCTAGTGTTGTTACCGTCCGCGCGAGGAAATCAGTAGCATAGGAGGAATCTTTAATGTCTTTAAACGGAGGTAAGAAGCTATCAATACTGGCTGTATGCGGTATGGGCTTAGGTTCCGGTGTTGTTCTAAAGATGACTATTGAAAAGGTCTTAAAGGAGCTTGGTATTAGCGCTACTGTTAATGTTTCTGACGTAAGCAGTGCCAAATCTCAGAGTGCAGACATTGTAGTGACTTCACCCGAATTCGCGAGTTCTTTTTCTGGCTCAAAAGAAAAGCTTGTTCTCATAAAGAACTACGTTGACGCTAATGAAATGAAAGAAAAGCTTCAGCAGGCGCTCGAAGAGCTTCAGAAATAGGAAAGCGAAAAACTAGCAACAAAGAGGGCTTGGAGCTCAAACGGGGACTCCAGGCCCTCTTTGTTGAAACATAATGCACATTATCGGAAGCGACAGATAAACAAAGAATTCGCATGATAGTTAGCTAATTTCCTCAAACAGTGGCTTTACCCTCAAGGCTGAGCCGCTCCACACTTTCAGTCTAAAAAGCGCCGCAGTGCTTATAGCAGTTTCCTCTACAGCACTATGAAGATAAATTTTCATTATCAAGGCGCCAGTGTTCTCGTTTTTCAAATTGCTAACCATACAACGTGAGAAAGTTCGACCACAGTGAGCAACAAGATCTTGAAACAGTGCTTCGTTTATGACTATAGTTTCGTCATCAATCTCGGGGTTATCTAGGAAGTCGCTTATAATAGGAAGCATCGTAACCTTTAGTTCGAAATCCTCTACCAGCTGAGCACTGTGGTGCTGGTACTCTATCTCACCTTCTTTGGCGTTAGATTCAGGCTGAAAAGTTTGGGTATCACTAAATTCCTTATTGTTTTCTAATACGTCACAAGTTATGGCATCAACATCTGTCTCAAGTAAAGCAACTGACGAGGAATCGATTTGTGAAGGTTGGTTAGCAATTTCTTCCGTAAATGCCTGCTGATCTTCAGATTGCTTAAAAGTATTCACCGACAAGAGGCCTAGTCTGAGGAAATTAGAGACCGTCTCAACAACTATGTATTCAGCAGTGCCAGACTCTACAGCGGCTTCTTTAAGAGTTAGTCCCTTTAACACTGAAATGAGGACACTCCACTCCTTTTGACCCACGCGTATTGTCTCATCCTTTCCTATCACAAGCGGGGCGCCAACTGTGTTATCTAGATTATCGATCAAGGAACGAGCCTCCGCATAAACTTCCTGTTCAGCATCGAATTCATTTAGCAACTCGTCAAAAGACGCATTCAGGTTGTTTCTAATTTTGGCTTGAGTTACTACGGGAGTTATTTCTACTTCACCATTTTCAATAAACATTGACGCCAAAAAGGCTTCCCTACCCTTTAGATTTCTGTAGACAGCAAAAACAGGCTCCCCCGCTTCGAAAATTATCCTCACAAACGGATTTTCCATTTTCAGAGCAACAACTTTGTCTTTGGCCCTTTTCGCTAATCCCATGAGTTCAACCATGCTAAACTCGGAAAGAGATGCCTTCATCCTTTATTCCTCTTTATTGTTCGAAGAGTTTGGTGTTAGTGGCAAGACATTCACAGTTTGGCCGTTTCTTGCACCTAGCTTTAAAAAAGCACCTACTGTCAATGCAGCTGACCGAACTTGTTTAGTTGGGACTAGTCTAACCAAGAGAGGTTCTATGTCCTCTTTTTCGGGGTTTACTATGTAAGCCTGAGTTGGGTTCTCACCCAATGACTGCTGAATCATTTGGAATAGGTCAGCATTCAAAGCCAGACAACCGTCATCAATGGTATCAGTAGTTCCAAGGCTAGCCCCGAATGGAAGCACAGTCACCGTGACCTCAATACCATTTGAGTGGGGCAATTTTGTATCGAGCGTGGCTTTTTTGCTCTCAGGTGTTTTGATGGGCGTACCTTTAGTATCATTCGCAGATTCTGATTTAGCATTCTGCTCTGCGAAATCAATCTGCTTAAGTCTCCCATGAGGTTGGCCAACTAAAAGAGTTGTCCCCGACCCCTCCTTTAAGTTAAGTATTGGCTTTTTGACTTCACTAAACCGTTGGTTTTCTATGGATCTCTTTTCAACTAAAACAGACTCAACAACAGGTTCATGACTCTCTTCAGACATTGCGATAGCACCCACATTCACTAAATCTAATGCAGCCTTAGCTAAGTCGTACTCTGAAACCCGAAGAACATCAGCAAGATAGTAAAGAGTTAAACCTTTGAACGCGCCCACTATGATCCCCCAGTGTAACGCGTTTATGCACAATTCCTTTACTTTAAGCTGTCTGCAGACCGTAGGGACAACTTTCAAAGACCCAAGCTGTGACATCATAGATCTGAATTCTTTCACTCTTCTCGAACCTTCTTGAATTAACTCGTCGTAAACATAGGTAATATTTGGCCTGATCCTTGTGTCTAAAGACAAATGTGTTATTTCCACAACACCCTCATCTAGTAATAGAGCGGAAAGAAACGCCTCTTCACCTAAGAGTTGTCGGTAAGATGCGTAGATAACATGACCGTCGCCGTACACCATGAAAAGATGCGGATCTCTCATTCTTAGAGTAACCAAATCACCCCTGGATTTTTCAGCAATACCGAGAGTTTCAGCCATACAAAACTCTTTTAAATCTACGAGCATCTTCCCACCTCTTTTTTCATAATACCACATAGTTATTAAAAAGAATTTCCCAGCTTGAACCGCCGTAATAAAGACTTAAACATGGTTCAAGCTGGGAAACAAAATTAGCGATTAGTTTTCTCTACGGTGAAACTTCCCTCTTTGAAATCTACCTTTATGTGATCACCTGGCACAACTTCTCCAAGAACCATCTTTTCAGCTATTCTGTTTTCAATTTCTTTTTGAATTCCTCTCCGAAGAGGCCTAGCTCCAAGTTCTGGATCAAACCCTACCTTTGCAATATTCTCTATGGCTGAATCCGCAAATTCTACGTTTATCTGTTGCTGTGACAAACGCTGAGCCACATATGAAAGCTGCAACCTAGCGATCTCCTTTATTTCATCCATGGTAAGTGGCTTGAAGAATACGATGTCATCTACTCTGTTTAGGAATTCAGGTCTGAAGTAACTCTTGAGCAAATTCATAACTTCTTTTTCGGCTTCCTCAAAAGGCCTACCCTCTTGAGCAGCATTCATTAGAATTTGACTTCCTAAGTTGCTAGTCATAATGATAATAGTATTCTTAAAGTCTACAACGCGGCCTTTCGCGTCAGTGAGCCGTCCATCATCTAACACTTGCAGTAGCAAATTGTGAATATCAGGGTGAGCCTTTTCGATTTCGTCGAGTAGGATGACACTGTAAGGACGTCTGCGAACTGCTTCGGTGAGTTGCCCTCCCTCTTCATATCCCACGTAACCAGGTGGAGAACCTATAAGTCTGCTTACAGTGTGCTTCTCCATGTATTCAGACATGTCAAAGCGCACTAGCGCCGACTCATCACCGAAAAGTACTTCAGCTAAAGCTTTGGCAAGTTCTGTCTTACCAACGCCTGTCGGACCCAAGAATATGAAACTGCCGATGGGCCTCTTTGGATCCTTCAAGCCCGTCCTAGCGCGCCTAATTGCCTGAGATACAGCAGAAATGGCTTCATGTTGGCCCACTACTCTCCGATGAAGAATTTCTTCCAATTTAGCTAGTTTTTCCTTTTCGCTTTCCTCCAGCTGAGTTACAGGTATTCCTGTCCACGCCGACACAACTTCTGCTACTTCTTGGTCTGTCACTGTAAGGTCATTAGAGGAAGTGTGCCTTACCTTCTTTTCAAACTCTTCCCTTTCCTCTTTGAGCTTTGCTATTTCGTCTCGAAGCTGCGCGGCTTTTTCAAATTCATTAGCATCTACGGCCGATCTCAGTTGCTTCTGCAGTTCATCAATCTTTTGATCAAATCCTTTAAGTTCTTTGGGAACACTTGAAGCTCTTAACCGTACTTTTGCGCACGCTTCGTCTAACAGATCAATAGCTTTGTCAGGCAAATGGCGGTCTGATATATATCGATCAGACAAATAAACTGCAGCCTTTATTGCGTTGTCGGTGATCTTTACTTTATGGTGCGCTTCAAGCTTATCTTTTAGAACTTTTAGTATGGCAACAGTGTCTTCTAACGACGGCTCTGGTACATACACGGGTTGGAAGCGCCTTTCAAAAGCTGGGTCCTTTTCAATATACTTCCTGTATTCATCTATGGTTGTTGCACCGATGACATGTAGGTCACCGCGAGCTAAAGCAGGCTTTAACATATTCGACGCATCTACTGCGCCTTCTGCACCGCCAGCGCCGATTATAGTGTGAATTTCATCTATGAAAAGTATGATTTTGTCCTTTTGTTTGATTACCTCATCAAGTATTTTCTGCATTCTTTCCTCGAATTCACCACGGTACTTAGTACCGGCTACCAGAGAACCGATATCTAATTGGATTACTCTTTTATCTTTTAAAGCATCGGGTACCTCACCGGCAGCAATTTTCTGAGCAATACCTTCTACTATGGCCGTTTTACCAACACCAGCATCACCTATCAAGATAGGATTATTCTTAGTACGACGGGAAAGAATTTCTAGAACCCTTTGTATTTCGCCGTCCCGACCTACTATAGGATCTAGTTTCCCTTGCCTAGCTAACTCTGTAAGATCTCTTCCGAACTTCTCTAGCTCCGTGGTCGCTGTTTGTGTTCCTCTTTGGTAAGGCGAAGCACTTCCGGAAGGTCGTGCGCGACTTTCCTCCTCAGTAATGTCCATTAAATTGTTCAGCTTCAAGTTGTTTCTTTCGAGTATGCTTGCAGCATACCCTCCATCCTCTAGAATGGCAAACAAGAGCTGTTCTGGGGTGGCCTCACCACGGAATGTATTTCTTGCCATATCTGCTGCTCGTTCTAAGACCGACTTGAGCTGTGGCGAAACTGTCACCTCGCTAACTGCTTCATTCTTTGGAGTTAGGCTTTCTTCTAATTCTTCTTTTATCTTTTCAACATTAACGCCGTGATCAATAAGTACATTTGCCAAAGGCTCGTACTGAAGTAAAGCATAGGCTAAATGCTCAGGCGTAAGCTCATCATAACCAGCCGCCCCTGCTAGGTTTGCGGCATTCTGCAAAATTGACAAAGAAGATGATGATAGATAGTCAGTTATATCTTTTCTTCTCCTTTCAAAAAACTGTGG
>DMVM01000122.1 GCA_003476705.1 Coprothermobacter sp. | reverse complement strand
CCACTGCAGAGGAAGTACTAACTACGTTAGGATTGAAACCGCTTTCCATTTCTATTAGGCCAATAACCAAGAAAGGATCTAAGTTGAAGTAATTTGCCCAACGACTCACGGCTGTGCTAATCTCAACTACTGTGGCAGCTGGCACTGGTCTGTTGATTTTATTGAGTCGAAACTGTATGGCAAGTTGAAGGGTTTGCGGATCATAGAGCCCTGTCCCGGGTTGAATGGAAGGTGTAACCACTGGTGGCGTGGGGATTACCTCCGTCGGGGTTTCAGGTAAAGTTGGGGTCTCAGGTAAGGTAGGAGTTTCAGTCGAGGTTGGTGTTTCAGGTAAGGTTGGTGTGATTACTTCTGTGGTTGTGTGGACGTTCACGTCCACCACATTTGGTAAAACAACAGCGCCTTGATCTACAGCACTAATCAAGAACTCTCTTGGTGAAAGCGTTTGAACAGTAAATGGAACAGAGCTCTTTACAGATAGCCACGGATTCGCTGTGACTTGGAAAACTCCAGTTTCCATAGAACCACCGTTCCATTTACTGGAGAATGTAACACTATTTCCATTCAGCTTATATGAAGTGAAACCGTTGGTTGCTATGTAAAGTTGTTTTGCATTGATTTGAGTTACAATCAGGGCGGAGGACCAAGTTTCTCCTTGCACCGAACCCACTGAAAGTAAAACAAGTATCAACAATACAGAAAGTATTTTACGCACTCTTTGCACCCCCCGTTGTAGCATCTATGCAATACGTAGACGTTTGTTTTCTCCATGAACATAATTCTACCTTATTGACAGGTTAAACAGAGACATGCTATAGTTTTATTGTGCAAACATTAAATGCTCACCTTAGTGATCTAAGGGAAGGAACTACAGCGAAAGTTAGGTCCATAGTTGGTCCTAAGTGGTTCAGAGAGCGCATTTTTGAGCTTGGCTTGCTACCAGGCATTACGGTCAAAGTTGTAAAAAAGACTCCTCTTGGAGGGCCCATAATCATAGAGTTCTTAACTCAAAGGCTTGCACTTTCACGTAAGGAGGCTCATTGGATTCATGTCGATGTCTTGTCATGATGCCTCTGGTGAAAATTTGCTGAATGATGATGCTAGGGTAAGTTCAGGTATAAAAAGGATTGTACTTGTTGGCAACCCCAATTGTGGAAAATCCACGCTGTTCAATTTGATCACGGGTATGAGCGTTCACGTGGGCAACTGGCCCGGAGTTACAGTGGATGTGAAAATGGCTCAGTGGAAAGTCAACGGCGAAATATGGGAAGTAGTAGACTTGCCTGGTAGTTATTCTTTATTGGGAAAGAACGCTGACGAACAAGTCACCAGCAGTTTTCTGTTATCACAAGAATACGATGTCATCTTAAATGTGGTGGATTCAACGTCTTTAGAGCGTTCCCTCATGCTTACCTTGGAACTTTTGGACTTACAGAAGCCTTTAGTGGTCGCTTTGAATTTCATTGATGAGTTGGAAAAGTCTGGAGCCACCGTTGATGCCGACAAGTTGTCCGAAGAGCTGGGAATTCCTGTTGTGCTGATTTCCGCACTAAAGGGAATCAACATTGATGGGTTAAAGCAGGCTTTGAAAAACGCACGTGTGCCAAAGCTAGTTCCATTTAATCGTTCTTTGGAGAACCTCATAGCCACCTTGCAGAAGAAAGATAGTTTAGGACGTTTCGAAGCTATAAGGACTATTTCCAATGAGCAAACTGACATGGACGAGATTATGGGCCATTTGGACGGGCTTCATCCTCAAGAACATATCGCCATGCAGCGCTATCGAAAAGCTCATCAAATCGCTACGGTTGTTATGAAAAAACTCCCCGAAAAGTGGAAATGGTCCGATATGCTAGATCATGTGCTACTTCATCCCTTGGTTGGAATACCCACCTTTGTTATTATCCTTTACCTCCTCTTCAAGATAATCTTTGCTGTGGGGCAACCACTAACAGATTTAGTAGCAGAAGCTATTTCTTGGTTATCGGCCTTAGTAACCGCTTATCTGCCCTCTGGGCTGATAAAAGACTTCATACAAAATGCCCTGTTCGGTGGAGTGGGGAATGTTGTTTCTTTTGTTCCTTTGGTATTTGTAATGTTTTTTACGGTTGGGTTACTAGAGAATTCCGGTTACATGGCGCGTGCTTCACTAATCATGGACAGGCCATTGTCCCGCTTCGGATTAAGCGGAAAATCCTTCATTTCTCTCATACTTGGGTTTGGCTGCAATGTGCCCGCTATACTTTCGACTCGAGCTATAGATGACCCAGTAGAGCGTAAGATTGCGTCCATGGTTATACCGCTGATTCCCTGTAATGCACGTCTACCAGTGCTCACGGTTCTTGGAGCTGCTCTCTTTGGGCCCCGCGCATTAGGTGCTGTGCTTTTCTGCTACGTGTTGTCTGTTCTCTTCAGTTTGTTACTGGCATTCGGATTTAGAAGTGTAGCCTTCAAGCGCATACCCACGTTTTTCGCCTTAGAGATGCCGCCCTATAGGATGCCATCCTTAAAGATGACCACTAAACTGGCTTGGTTTCGAACAAAGGACTTTCTCCATAAAGCATTTACCGTTGTTTTACTGGCAACAGTTGTTTTCTGGGTATTGCTTACTTTTCCTTTGGGACAAGACTTGTCCCAAAGTTACGTTGCTCGTATCGGGATGTTTTTGAGCCAGACAGTCTTTAAGCCACTCGGTTACAACTGGCAAATGTCGTCGGCGTTGCTCATGGGTTTAGCAGCGAAGGAAGCCGTGCTTTCATCATTAGGCCAATTGTACCAAGCTAGTGGCTCTGCATTGGTTTCTACACTTTCAGGTGCTTTTAGTGTGCCTTCAGGGATCGCTTTTATGGTGTTTTTTGTGCTTTATGTACCCTGTATTGCCACTCTGACAGCTCTAAGAAAGGAGGTAGGAGTGAAATGGACCGTAATTCAGCTACTGGTTCAGTTAATAGTGGCGTACCTGGTCAGTCTTGGGGCTTACTACCTGTCTTACTTGTTGTTTGCCTAATAGTAAATGTGGCGTCACTATGGTTCTTAGCTGGGGATTGGATTGACCTTGCTATACAGTTTGTTTTTGTTTTGCTTTACATAGCTGCTTTAGCAGATTTTGGCAAACCGTACTTCGTAACTGCGCACTTCATGGTTTCCTCTTTCCTAGAAACACTCTTTTACCTTACCTTGGTGCTGTCGACCACTCATAAGATGTGGTTCTTGATGGCAGCGCTTATTACTGCACTATTAGGCTTGTTTTCCTATCGCATCCTTATTAGGTTTTTAGGTACGCCTTCGTCATAGAAGGGGAGAAAACCCCATATCATACCAATGCTCTTTCATCAGGTTATCCAGCTCATTGCGGATAGCTGCCTCGTGTTCTTCTTCCCATTTTGCTAGCTTCAAGTAAATCTGTTTGCCTATGTCATCGTCGGTATGCTCGGCAGCTTTCTTGTAAAACTCAGCAAAGTCATGTTCCAGCAGCATAGCCATTCTCAATGCAGCTATTTCGCCAAAGTTAAACTCTGACTCTTCTGCTTTCAATCTTTCGAAAGGTGTTTCTTCAGGGGGCATTTCATCGAGGAAGGTATTCTCATCTTTCAGATGTCCCAACACCTTGGACAAATAATCAACATGATTTTCCTCCATGCGTTTTAGTCCTGTGAATAGGTCTTTCACAGAAGCAGTAGTTGCTTCATCTGCTTTTTCACCATAGAAACGTACGCCTTCTTTTTCCATTTCCAAGGCATACTGAACTGCACTAATGGTTTTCTCAAGTTCCATAAATACCAGCCTCCTTTAGCCTGTCGTAGGCATCTCTCATTCCCACAATGACCCATTTCCTAAACTTCTTGCTGCAGAGCTGAAACACTTCGGCGCTGCTTCCTGTTATGAAGCCAGCGTCTTCATACCTTCTTAGCGTTTCTTCAGACTGGCGTTGGTCAAGAGACTTTATGATGGAAGCTGCTCCTGGGATGCCATACCGTTTTATAACTTTTATGATTTCGTAGCTCTTGTTTGGTGGTTCGTAACCAGTAGCTCCGTGTATGACCACAAAATCATTACCCCAGCGCTGGGCAACTGTTTGTAAACACGCATCTATGCTCTCTGGCGTGTGAGCAAAATCTATGACCATTTCGATACCATTTATGATGACGTGGTTCATACGAACCGGAACAGAAGGAAATTCACCTTCCAGTTTAATACCTTTCCAGAGAAAAGCCGCTGCCACGGTGCCCACAGCGTCGTGAGCAAAAACCTTACCAGGCATGGGGATATGTACCACAGAGGATCCTTGAGGTGTGCAAATTCTCACTTCTTGTTCCCATTCGTATTCTCTTCTGTCCAAAATGTAGAAATCGCCAGTATCACCGTATCTTAGAGTTAACGAAGGTGGATTAATGTCAGCTAACGGCACGTTTTGTCCTAGCAACGCGAAAGTACCTTTTTTTAGATAAGAAAATGCTTTTTTCTTTGCCAAGTAGTATGCGTATGTGGTCTTGTGATAGTCCATATGTTCTGGTTCAAATGTGGTCCATATTAGACCCTCCAGGGGCAGAGGAAGCCTATCTTCCGCCAAACCAATGGAAGAGAGTTCCACTACCCAGTGATCTTCTCCAGTCCTTCGATAGGTGTTAAACAAAGCATCAGCACCCGTAGTCGTGGTAGGTAAAACGAATTGAACATCCTTAGCTCTTATGCCAAGTGTTCCCATGTAGCCAAATCCCAGCAAAGAGGATAACCACCATGTAATGGTGCTCTTACCTTTGGTACCTGTGATGCCAAAAACATGCAAAGGATAAACTTTTGCTCCTGCCTTTATGAATTTCTTGTAGATTTGACGAGCGTCAGGACGATATATGACATTAGATCCTGTGGCTTCTTTCTCCGTTACGATGAGTTTTGCCTTGTTTTGAAGCTCTGGTATGAGGGTGCGAGCATCAAAGTGTGCACCGGTAAAGGCAAAGAAAACATCCCCCTCCATAAACCAGCGGTTGTCTGATGAGAATTTTATCAATTCTGTGCCGCTGTTTTCATTGCCTATAGATGAATGCCCCGCTGCCATAGACTCCATTGACTACAGCGCCTTCCTGAACTGCTACTTGTCTTCCCAAATGACTACCCTTTACGATGCTGGCGTTCCTGCCAATTACTGTTATTCCGTCTGTGTAAATCTGGGGAGCTACTTCGTTTGGCAGATCTTCTCCTTCTCCAATAACAACGCCTTCTTCGATGAAAACAGATTCTCCAGTAATCACTCGATACAACTTAGCACCTTTACCAACGTAACTTCTTGGACCTATGACACTTTCCACTACTTCGGCATCGTCATCTATGAAAGTTTGAAGACCCACCACAGAGCGTAAAAGGTTACCTTTTACAACGCTGCCTTCACTTACTAAGGCACTTCTAGCACTCCCAGCCCCAAGAAAAATGGGTGAGGGAAGGTCCGCCGGATTGGTGTAAATCTTCCAGCGGGGATCATACAAATTGAGCCTGGGGAAGGGAGCAACTAAATCCATGTGACCTTCCCAGAAAGACTTTATGGTCCCTACATCAAGCCAATATCCATCGAACCTATAGGCATAGGCTGGTTCGCCTGAGCCAACAACGCGTGGCCATAAATCAGCCCCAAAATCATGGCTGGATTCTTCTCTAACACTGTCTTCTAGTAGAAGGTCTCTAAGGTAATGCCACTTGAAGGCGTATATACCCATATTTACTAAATTCGATTTCGGTTCTGCTGGTTTTTCCTGAAACTCCATGATGCGCTCGTGTTCATCGATAATCACAGTACCGTATCTGCTTGCTTCTTCCCAAGGAACCGTCGTTGCTGCTAAGACTGCACGAGCGTTCTTCAAATCCATGTATTTGAGCAAAGGTCTGTAATCCATCAAATACACATGATCCGCTGACAATACGAGTACCGTATCAGGTTTGAGGTAATCAATGTATTCAATGTTCTGAAAAACTGCATCCGCTGTACCTTGATACCACTCTTTGTGAGGGGGAAGCACTGCGAAGTAAGACGTTCTTCTAACAAAATCCCATGGTCTTCCCATGGCCACGTGGCTAATCAGTTCCACAGGCCTGTACTGTGGAAGAATTGCTATGCCTTCCAGTTGAGAGTGGGCGCAGTTTGAAAAAGCGAAATCGATGATTCTATACTTGCCGCCGAAATATACCGATGGTTTTGCCAAGGTTTCGGTAAGCACGCCTAATCTTGTACCTGTTCCTCCTGCAAGTATGAGTGCTAATACTTTCATATGACATGCTCCCTGGGTATTACCGTTAATTCGCTACTTATAACCTCGCGATTAGCCCTAAACACCGTATATCTGTCAGCGATTACGTTGATCAAACGTGCTCCTTCTTCCACCACGACGTCCTGCATGAGTATGGAGTTCTCAACATAAGCTCCAGCACGTATGATGGAGTTTCTACCAACCACGCTGTGAATCACATGCCCTCCAATAATGCAGCCATCAGAAACGATACTGTCAGTAATACGGCATGTAGTGGAAAACTTTGCTGGGGGAAAATCACGAAGTTTTGTCAAGATCATGTTCTGAGTTAAAGCTTTGTATACATTAAGATCGAGAGCATCCATGTGAAGTCTGTAGA
>DMVM01000047.1 GCA_003476705.1 Coprothermobacter sp. | reverse complement strand
TTCCATCCCATTTTTCTTATGGCATAAGCATGTATCCAAATGAGCAAAAGCAAAGCCAGACCTACTGTTACAGATAAGTCACGAGTGGGAGCCACAAATCCAGGTAGGAGCCCCAACCAGTTCGCCGTTAGAATGTAAACAAAAAATGTTGCTAGAAAAGGCATGACTTCATCAGCATAATCACCGAGAAGTTCTTTACCATAAGAAATTAGCCAATTCCATAAGGCCATAACTGCGTACTTCCACGTGCCCTCTTCCTTTGCTTTCAAACTTATGTACCAGCACAGTAGCCACAGTAAACCAGTGACTACAAAACTCCAATAAAAACTGTTCACTGAAAGCGTAAGTTCATTACCCATTTCTTACCCTTCCTCGCTTCAGAACGTCTTTTATAAAAACTCTAAAAGATAAGTAGATACCAATCAGTAGCAATGCCACTGTAAAAGTGGGTAATGTATCCAACCACTGATCCAAGTAGTAGCCGGCCACACCAAAAATACCCATGGACACAAGCAGGGTTGCCCCAAAGGTGTAAGCGTCGCTAAACGCCGCCCAGAACCTACCAGATACACCTTCTACAGGCTTTGTTCGCTTCTGTATTTTTCTAAACCTTCTCGGCATACAAGAATTATAGAACTTTTTTTGGCAGCTGAACGCAACAACTGAAAGTATTCTTAACATTTCTTAGTTTTGCCGAATATAATATAATTCAAATAGCTGAAAGGAGGTTATTTCCTTGGATGTACTGTGGAGTTTACTTTGGCTTATCATACTCTTTTCTGCTATTTCGCCGGCTGTGCATCAACATTATTTACAAACAGCCAGGCAGACGCTCATACGCGCGTGGGAGAAAAAAAGGCATTCTCGTCTAATAACCTTGATTCACCGGCAAGAGAGCGTAGCTCTGTGGGGTCTGCCCATTGCCAGATACATCACCATGGAAGATTCTGAGGCCGTGTTGACTGCTATTAGGAGCACACCTCCCGATACTCCCATTGACTTAGTACTTCACACACCAGGAGGTTTAGTGCTCGCAGCTGAACAGATTGCAAGGGCGCTATATATGCACCCCGCAAAAACTACAGTGATAATACCTCACTATGCCATGAGCGGTGGCACACTAATCGCCTTGGCAGCGGATCAAATTATCATGGACAAGCACGCTGTAATTGGGCCGTTGGACCCGCAAATTAACGGCTTGCCTGCAGCCAGCATATTGCAAGCGGTCAAGGACAAAGGCCCTCAAAACGTTGATGATCAAACCCTCATATTGGCTGACATTAGTCGTAAAGCTATTGACCAAGTCAAAGACACAGTAAAGTGGTTCTTGAGAAAGCACATGGACGAAGAGAAGGCCGAAGAAGTAGCAACCCTGCTTTGTGAAGGATATTACACACATGACAACCCCATCTTCGCTGAAGAAGCCAAGCAGTTGAATCTGAACATTGACACCTCCATGCCAAAGGAGATTTACGACCTGCTCATGCTTTACCCTCAGCCGGCAGGTTCACAGCGAGCAGTCTCCTACTCCAAAAACGTAGAGGTCCCCACAAGTGTTCCCGTTATTCGATATAAATAGACGTCGCACTTTTCCGGTTAGGACGATTCTCCTTATTGCTATAAACATATTCATCTATGCGTTCGTACAGCCCTTGCTACCTGATACATTCTACATAAGCCCACAAAAATTTTTGAGCGTGATTTCTGTGAACCCACTAAACTTAACACCCTGGGGCTTGTTGTTTTTAAGCATGTGGTTACATGGGAACTTATACCACCTGATATCGAATATGTGGTTTTTGTTCATATTTGGAGATAACATTGAAGCAGATTTCGGTAAATTCTACATTCCCTTTTACCTAATTGGTGGAATGGTTGCAGGGCTCGCTCATATTTACATGATGCCTCAAAGTGCCGAGTTTTTCGTTGGGGCTTCTGGTGCCATATCCGCAGTTATGGGGGCTTACTTGGTGTTCTATCCCCACGCCTACATAGCTTCCTTGATATTCCTGATCTTTTTCGTTACCGTGGTAAATATTCCGGCTTGGTTCTGGCTTTTGATCTGGTTCTTTCAGGGAAACGTACTTCCCACATTACTTAACAGCATGAGCTACGTGGCATACTGGGCGCACATCGGAGGGTTCGTTTTCGGAGTCATTGTGGCATTCATGGTGTTGCCCATAGTCCGAAGGCGCCGAAGGAGTGAAACTTATTCCACGCCCTATTATTGGTGAGCTTGTTTCATGCTGATAAAACCTCAAAGTATGATGTCTTTTCCCCTAAATTGGGACAGCGTCTTTCCAAAGAGTAATCCGCTTGTAGTGGAAATTGGATTCGGCAACGGTAAATTCTTGAAAACATTAGAGACAACCAATGCGAACGTAGTAGGATTCGAGGTTTCACTCTTAAGCGTGGAAAAAGCTATGAAAGTGATTGATCACACGAAAACTGTGTTGCTGTTCATGGACGGTGTTTGGGGCCTTAGAGAGCTGTTTTCGGAAAGAAGCGTGAACGCATTGTACATCAACTTTCCTTTACCTTGGCCTCACAAGAAACATGCATCAAGGAGACTTTTTACATTACCAAAACTACAGGTATATGCCTCACGCCTTGTGGACAACGCTGTCTTGCAGCTTCAGACTGACATGAAGGAATACGCTCAAGAAGCCATTAGAAACTCTGAAGAAAGCGGACTCTTTTCGTTAGTTGATTACACGGTTAGAAATGAAGTTCAAGTTGGAACGAAATATGAACAGAAGTGGGTAAGTCTAGGTAAGAAAATTTACAAAGTTGTACTTAGAAAAAAACGGCATGTTTCAGTAACTAACTACTTTGACAAGGAGGTAATCATGCCTCACGCAATAGTCCATGATACACATGGCACGCTGAAAGCAGGAACTTATAGGACCACGTTCGGCACTATTAAGTTGTGGGAAGCCTTCAGTAATAATCAGGTAATGCTAATCCCAGCCATTGTCAGTGATGATGACTTCATTGGAGTTTCATTGCAGCAGCGTGTTTATGCTTCCGTTAGTCCACACAGAGAAGGTTTCATCATCAAATTAGACAACCATGCTGACGTTTTCAAAACGGAAAACGTAAAATCCCTTATTTGGTTAATTGCAAATCAAATATCAAATGGAAACATAAAAAGGATAAACGTGCAACCTCCATCAAAGCTCGAATACGAACCTGCTTGACAGCTCCTTTAGCGATTCATGATCTGTAAAATCGAGACCAACTGGAGTTAAGGTTACGAAACCCTGACTAAGCAACTGATAATCACCATTGTTGCTTTGCTCTGGTTTTGACCGTTCTCCAGTAACCCAGTAATAAATCTGGCCTCGGGGATCTTCACGTCTTTGAACCCTATTAGTCCAGCCGTGACGACTCATGGTTGCCCAGGCAACCCCTTTAATTTCCTCCCACTTAAGTGCAGGCACGTTAATGTTCAAAACCCAATCACTACTAGTAGCATTTAATAATCCTTGATCCAATAAGGTGACCAGCACTCGAGCGGTGATTTCAAGATGTTCTCTTTCTGGACTTTCTGAGGAGATAGCAATAGAAGGTTTACCGTTAACCACACCTTCAGAAGCGGCGCCCACTGTTCCTGAGTAAAGCACATCAATACCACAGTTCGTACCATGGTTGATGCCAGCAATGACTAAGTCTGTATCGGGAACCAAATCGTTCAGTGCCACCAGCACACAGTCAGCAGGTGAACCATCTACCACAGTATAACCCTCGTAGCCGTTGGGCATAAACACTTTTCTAAGTCGTAGGATGGAATCCAAGGTAAGAGAGTGACTGGTAGCATTCTTTGTCCTATCAGGAGCTACCACAGTTATTTCTGCCTT
>DMVM01000066.1 GCA_003476705.1 Coprothermobacter sp. | reverse complement strand
CCGGTGTGAAAGAGAAAACGCTACCCGAAGCTTTCCAGACCATTTATGAAAAACAGTTGCCTTTCGTTAACCGCAATGACAATAGCGGTACCGATGTAAAGGAAAGAAGCATTTGGAAGAGCGTCGCACTTGATCCACAGACTTTTGGTGAATGGTACATAAAAACCCAGGCGGGAATGCTCACTTCTTTGCAGATTGCAAACGAGAAAGGTGCTTACATCCTTACCGATCAATCTACCTGGATGAACAACAAAGATCAGCTTACTAACCTGGATTACATAACCACTTCAGCAGAAGGAGAGAACATTTACAGCTTCCTTTATAACGATTCTCAATACCAAGTGCTAGCTGACTACTTGAAAACCGATGAGGCACGAGAGCTCATGCAGCAGTTCTTCTTTGAGCCTTTAGACGAGGAATAAACACCTAGGACACAGTTGAAAGCTTAAGAACAGTGGATTTAGCACTTATTGGGCGCACGCTTGGTTTTACGGTCTTAACCACGGCTTTGGCGTGCGCCTTGGCTTTGGTGGTTGCAACTATTTACGCTTCTTTTGTTAAAAGCCCGTGGTCACATTTGAGTTTTTGGCGTGCCATAAGCAGTATTCCACCTGTGTTAGTGGGTTTGTTGGTGTATTTGCTTTTTTCCAGGCAGGGCCCTCTGGGTTTCCTTCGCTGGCTTTTTACTCCCAGAGCATTAGTAGTAGCGCAGTTTTTACTTGCCATGCCCATGGCAATAAGTTTATGTTTGCAACAGCGTGTGAATTTGCCTCGGGACATGGAAGAATTCATACAGGTTAATCTGCCCAGCAGACGTGTTAAAGCCATGATGCTGCATTTACGCGGTAGCCTGGTGAATATTGGATTTTTAACCTGGGGCAGAATCCTGGGCGAAGTGGGTGCTGCTACTATGAGTGGCGGAGCCATAGTGGGTTATACCGCCACCTTGGCAACGGAGATCATGTACAGAACAAATCTGGGGCAGTTTGCTAATGCCGTTGCCATGGGAGTAGTGCTACTGCTTATAAGCTTGGTGCCATCGATGGTTTTGGAGGTGACCGGCCGTGCTCAGCGCTGATGTGCGTTTCACTGTTGCGCAGAAGCATTTTACAGTGAATCTGGAGATTAAAGAGGGGCTGTGCCTTGTTATGGGGCCGAATGGTGCCGGCAAGACCACGTTTTTACGCGTTCTGCTGGGTTTGTTCCCTTTTGAAGGCACACTACATATGGACAAACCCCTTGGATACATTCCTCAACACTACCAGCCACTGAACGCTTCCGTGGAAGACAACCTGCATCTTTTTGATGTGAAACACTTGCCTGACAATAGCCCGCTGCAAAGCAAAAGGCGCCTCAATGCCATGAAGCTGAGCGGTGGTGAAAAAGCCATGCTTGGTTTGACACAAGTTATGGCGCTTCAGCCAAAGACCCTCCTTGTCGACGAGTTAACTGCGCATTTGGACCAGCCCAGTACTGTCATGATTGAGAACACGCTTAAGAACTATGGAAGCCATGCTGTGGTGCTCTTGGTTACGCATCAGTGGGACACACTGCTCAGGTTAAAGGCGCCCACTTTGCTATTCTTAAATGGCAGTGCGCAGCTGCTACCTGCTGAGGAAGCCTACAACCGTTTACTGGAAACGCTGAACTAAAAATGGAGTTATAAGGTGTGGTGGCACGTTCGTTGCACACTTTTAGAGTAAATGGTAATGAAAAGAGTATTTTGTAAAGCTGTTTGCGTTGTTTTGTTTTTAGCTCTTCTGGGCTGCAGCCTACTGCCTGTGCAGTTTTTTTCTGCTCAGACGGTGTTTGCTCAAAGTCAGACGTACTTTGCACCACTTGCGCTTAAAGCCCTTGAGGTTACCGCATACCCATTGGCTGTTACGGAAAACACTGAAGCCAGTATAATCTTTACTCTTCGTGATATAACCAGTGCTAGTACACCCACTGCAATAGCGCCTGATTCACTGGTAACGGTTATGGTGGGCAACTACACAACCACTGGCACAGTGGAGACGGATGGTAAAGCCAGCGTAACATTGCCGCCTGAAGTAGTTACTGGTAGCCGGTTGGTGGGTGTGGTAATCGTTCCCGGTTATCAGCGAATGGTGTTTTCTTTGATTGTTAAACCCATGCAGCTAAAAGATAATGCATTAACCGTTCCAGAACGGTCTCCTCTGGAGCTGGAGCTTCAAATAGGAAGGTCTTGGTGCCGCGTCAATGATAAGCCTACCAAATTGCCTGTGGCTCCCTATTTGAGGGAAGGAAGAACCATGGTGCCGGTAAGGTTTTTTGCAGAAGTACTGGGTTACACTGTGGACTATGATTTTTCTGATCCCGCCATGAAAAAGGTCATGATTTACACCCCCTATAACGTATCAAATGCTGCCATGGATGAAAAACAGCAGTCAGAGAAGAATAATAGACCTTTTATTACCTTGTTCATCGATCAAACCACAGTTATCATCGGTGGCATCTCAGTGGAAATGGACACCACCCCTGAGTTGGTAAGAGGAACCACCATGGTTCCCCTGCGTTTTGTAGCTCAAACACTGGGCTACTACGTAGATTGGATGCCTCCTTTGGTAAAGCTTAAAGAGGCGTAAACCCCTATAACCCCTATAGAGGCTGTAACGCCATCTTCCAAAACTAGGTAGTCAAGAAATCTTTTTTTGCAATCACGCACTATTCGTAGTTCAGCTGTCAGCTAAAAGGTTTTATGATATTAAGGGTATAATAATATCAACTAGCGGTATAAAAATTATAACGGTCTTTGCTCGGTACACTTGTTTCAAAGTTAATACCAGGTGAAATGGATTTTCACTATTTACAGCATGGTACCTTAACTGAGGCTCCGGTGGAAAAGCTCAAGGAAGGGAAGCGTGAAGTTCCCCGATAACCTAAGCCTTGACTACAAAATTGTTTCAGGGGAGTGTGAGTAAAGTGAGGAAAGTTGTTTCATTAGTTTTAGCAGCTCTACTTATGGTCACGTTGTTTCCTTTGGGCATCTTCGCGTCAGCGCTTGCTACGAGTGGAGACGACGTCATTGTCGATCCCGTTGTTTTGCAGGAACTTGGTGATAATTTACGCAAAGGATTGCTCAGAGATGCAAAAAAGACTTCTGCTTCTGCCGAATTAGTGGATTTGGGTGGAGGTGTTGTTTTAAGCAAGAGGGCTTACGAAGGTGTCGAAGCGCTTGAAAACAACGTAAAAGTGGTGGTGGAACTGAGTGGCCCCTCGTTTTTTGAAAGTGGGGCTAAGGACTTAAAGCAGTTTAAGGAAAAAGCTGCTCAGGCTCATTCAAAGGCACTTCAAGAAGTCAAAACTGCGCTGCCTAATTTCGAGAAACAACATGATCTTTACGCAACTATTAATGGATTCACTGGTTTGATTAGCTTGGATGAACTGAAAAGTCTTTTGTCCATGGCAGGAAAGGGCTCTATTTCCCATGTGTATGTTTCTGACGTATATCAGATAAGTGCTATTGAAGATCCCGCTTCATATATCTACTACGAAGACATGAAAGGAATCGGGGTTACTCCAGACATGGTTAACTCTGCTCCGCTCATTGGTGCACCTGAGGCTTGGGACCTAGGCTATACCGGATCAGGAACGTATGTTGCTGTTATCGACACCGGTATTGACTACACTCACGAAAACTTCGGCGGTTACAGTAGCTTCCCAAATGAAAAAATTCCCTATGGCTATGATTTTGCGGACGGCGACAATGACCCCATGGACCACAACGGGCATGGTACTCACGTTGCTGGTACTGTTGCAGGCATAGGAAAAGCAAAATTCCAGGATAAAGATGGCAACTGGGTTTCCCTTAAAGGTATCGCTCCTGATGCAAAGCTGATTGTGGCAAAAGTTTTTGCTGATGACAGTCCGTATGCATATACCGCTGACATAGTAGCTGCCATTGAGTACCTCATCAAGCTGAAGGTTGAAGACGGCGTTAACATAGTGGCCGCAAACATGTCACTGGGATCGGATAAAGGTTTTGACGCCCCAACAGAACCTGAACAGAAAGCCATAAAGAACGCTTATGAAGCTGGTATTAC
>DMVM01000003.1:1648-5495 GCA_003476705.1 Coprothermobacter sp. | reverse complement strand
TTGTCGTCTTAATTTACCTTCTCTCCTCTCAGTGGTGAAGTCACCTACTGCAGCTGCCATTACAACTGCGTCCGCCTCCGGCAGGAAGTGTTCCATAAGCTGCATAAGCTCGCTAACAGATTCAAACTGCAGCAGACGAACACCTTGAGGTACATCTAAGGTTACAGGGCCACTTAGCAAAGTAACATCAGCACCTCTGAGTGCCAAAGCTTGCGCTAAAGCGTAACCCATCTTTCCACTGGAAGGATTTGATATAAACCTTACTTCATCAATGTACTCTCTGGTAGGTCCAGCAGTGACCACTATGTTTCTTCCACTCAAATCTTGTGGCACCACAGCTCTCGCTATGTGAAACAAAATCGTTTCTATCTCGGGAAAACGCCCCTTGCCCACTTCTCCATCAGCCAAATGTCCAACCTCAGGCTCTACTACAACGCATCCTAAGTTTCTGAGCTTATCTAGATTCTCTTGAGTAATCTTGTTTTCATACATGCGTACGTTCATTGCAGGAACCAAAACCAATGGTTTATTACAGCCAAGTACTGTGCTGGTCAAGAGATTATCAGCGAAACCGTTAGCAATTTTTGCCAACGTGTTTGCCGTGGCAGGAGCTACAACCAACACATCTGCCCAGCGCCCTAGTTCAATGTGTAAGCTGCGAATATTTGACGACCAGTAATCCTGGTCAGTGTAAGCAGTGTCGTTGGTAAGGGAAACAAAACTAGTAGGTCCCACAAAGTGCAAAGCTGACGCAGTTAGAATAGTTCGCACATGAGCATCAAACTTAGAAAGAGTAGAAGCTAAATTGCAAGCCTTGAAAGCTGCAATAGAACCAGTTACTCCCAAAAGGATGTTTTTTCTGCGGAATATACTACCAGGGATCCACATACAACTCACTAGATGCGCAGTGTAACTGTGACCTTTCTTTCTGCTATGTCTTGAATGGCTCTTTCAACAGGAACCTCATAAGTAGTAGAATGAGATAATACTTCTTTCTGTATTTTCTTAGCTGTCAAGCCTACCGCCACCACCACGGCATATCTAGGGAGTCCAGTAATTCTCTCCAGCTCTTCTAATGTCACCTGCTTCATCAAAAATACCTCCTTTTCTTAGTGATTCCACCATGGTGCGTGCCCTGTCCTCTGTTACAACAAAATCTACTAAAGACAGGATCTTCATTATATTTTCCACAGCTTGATTTACTTCCACGTTGACCACAAAAAAATGGTATTCTCTGAGATAGTCGAGCTCCTGCAAGCTACGAAGCAGCCTAAGTTGCTGCTCGTCCATCTCTTCAGTACCTCTCTTCATCAAACGATGCTTAAGCTCATCCAAAGAAGGAGGCAACAAAAATATTAAAATAGCATCTGGAAACCTCCTGCGAACCTGCATAGCTCCCTGCATATCGATTTCTAATATTACCTTCTTCCCCTGTTCCAAATGCTGCATAACGAAATCTTTGGGCGTGCCATAGTAAGAACCATGAACATATGCCCATTCCAGCAGTCGATCCGTGGCAACCATCTTCTTGAACGTGGAGTAGTCCACAAAATAGTAATCCTTACCATCAACTTCTGCGGGTCTTCGGCTACGCGTGGTCACTGAAATGGAAAGTACAAGTTCCTTATCCCTGTTTAATAGTTCACTTACCACAGTACCCTTCCCAACACCGGAAGGACCACTGATGACAATGAGTCTACCGCCCACTTAAACGTCCTCTCCTGATTCCTTTTGTAGTTCCGCTTCTTGTTCAGTGATGGGCTCTATTCTTTCTTCCTCTTCTTCCTCAAGGCGGCTCACCAAGGTATCAGGCAACACCGCAGATAGCACGATAAAGCCACCTTCTGTCAAAATAGCAGCCCTGGTTCTACGCCCAAAAGTGGCATCCACAAGCCGCCCTTGCTCTTTTGCGAGCCTTATCATCCGCCTTATCGGGGCAGAGTCAGGGCTGACAATGCCAATTATTTTCGTTACAGAAATGTACGAACTAAAGCCAATATTAAGGAAACCACTTTCCATTTTTTTATTATATCATTCAAAGTCTGCTCAGCTGCAAAAGCTTAATACTTTTTACCGATTTATTGACTTACGTTTAGAACCACCTTACCTGAATTACCTGACATCATAGCGGAGAAGGCCGCTTCATAATCTTTGAAGTCGAATTGATGCGTGATTACCTTCTTCAAATCTACTTTTCCGCTACTAACTAACGATACACCCAAGTCCCAAGTCTCCCATAGTCTACGCCCAGTTATGCCTCTTATAGTTATGCCCTTAGAAACTACATTATTCGCTAAATCCAGAGAAACGCGGTTGTCGGGAAGACCTAAGATCGCCATTTCTCCTCCCGGCACAATCATTTCAAGACCCTGATTAAGCGCCTTTTCGCTACCACTCATCTCCAAAACCACATCTGCGCCACCCAAGTCCTGCACAATCTGGACGGGATCTTGCTCCTTAACATTAATAACCACATCCGCTCCCACATCAGAAGCCAACTTCAGCCTATAATCAGAAAGATCTGTGGCAATAATCTCCACCGCACCCAACGCTTTGGCTACCGGTATAGCCATGACCCCAATGGGGCCAGCTCCCGTAACCACAACCCTTTTGCCTCTAACATCCACAGATTGCACTGTGTGGACCGCATTGCCAAAAGGTTCCAAGACCGAACCAGCTTCCAAAGGAACGCTGGCAGGCAGCTTGACCAAGTTCTCTTCAGGAATTGCTACGTACTCGGCAAAAGCTCCGTCCATGTGAACTCCGATGATTCTTGTATTTTCGCAAGCGTGATACATGTTCCGCCTACACATGCGACAAACGTGGCACACCACATGTGACTCAGCAGAAACGATGTCTCCCTCTTTCACCCTTCCTGTCCCCTTGTTTACTTTCAAAACTTTGCCTACAAACTCATGGCCTATGGTTACAGGGGGTTTCATGCGTTTTTGTGACCATTCATTCCACTGGTAAATATGAACATCAGTTCCGCATATTGAAGATTTTAGGACTTTAACCAGAGCCCAACCTTCTGGCACTTCAGGCTCCTCGATTTCGTACATGGCAACACCTTTCGTAGCTGAGCCTTTCCTTATGGCTAACATATGCACACTCCCTTCATATCGCTTTAATTATAACTTAAACCATGGTATCCAATCGAGAAATTTATAACCAATAAATTGTGGTAGAATGCAGCTAATAGGCTCAAAGGAGGTGTTTCCTTGGTGAAACTTGGCATAATTGGCGCAGGACCTGGCGGTTACGAAGCAGCATTGTATGCAGCGCAGCGTGGCATAGAAGTAACCTTGTTTGAAAAACAGTTTGTTGGTGGTACTTGCTTGAACTTGGGATGCATACCTACTAAAACCATACTAGCAAGTACCGAGCTTTATTCCCATATTAAAGAGGCATCGCAGTTCGGGATAAAAGTAGATAACGCCCAAATCAACTGGGAGCAAGTTCAACAGCGCATGCTAAAGACTGTGGCCCAGCTGCGAAAAGGCGTAGAGTTTCTCTTAAAGAAACGCGGAGTTCGTTTTATTAACGCAGAAGCTTTCTATTTAGGTGATCACAGAATAGAAGCTGGCGGCCAAACTTATGAATTCGACAACGTCATTATTGCTACCGGATCGAGACCAGCAGAATTGCCCGGACTGGCTACTGACAAGAAATGGATTATAAACAGTAACCACTTTTTCACACGTAAAGAACTGCCGAAAAGAGCTTTGGTCGTAGGTACCGGAGCTATTGGCTTGGAACTGAGCGATATTTTAAGAGCCTTTGGTACCGAGTTAACAGTGGTGGAGTTGGTGCCGCAAGTGATGCCGCTACTGGACAGTGATGCTTC
>DMVM01000003.1:0-1545 GCA_003476705.1 Coprothermobacter sp. | reverse complement strand
ACCCCGAACTCAGAGGTTATCAAAACAGATAAAGTTCAAACAGAAAGAGGAAAGATCAAAGTTAGCAACAGTTTAGTTACCTCTGAGGAAGGTACCTATGCCATAGGGGACGTGGCCATGCCTCCTGTTTCCAGAGGAGCTTTAGCTCATGTTGCCTCCCACGAAGGTATTTTTGCAGTGAAGCACATACTAGGAGAAGCCAATGAAATGGATTGGCATGCGGTTCCTTGGGTTGTGTTTACAGACCCGCCACTGGCAGCCATAGGGCAAACAGAAAAGGAAGCTTCTCAAGCTGGGTTAGCAGTAAAAACCTATACATTACCTTACCGAGCCTTGGGAGCAGCTGTGGCGAAGAACAGAACAGAAGGATTCTGCAAATTCATTGTGGAAGCAGATACAGGCAGAATTCTGGGTGTGCAGATGGCAGGTGTGGGAGCCGATCTAATAATCAATGAAATGGCAGTCATCCTTCAGCAAAACATGACGGTGAAAGAGCTCTCTGAAGTCATTCATGCACATCCTACCTTGTCAGAAGTGGCAAAAGAATCAGCTTTTGCACTCCTTGGCTATCCCATTAACACCATGTAGGCGCATTCACAAAGCCTAATTTGCCCCATAAATAAAAAAGGGCCCCCATTTAGGGGACCTTTTTTTGTTTCTTAAGTAAGCGGAACCTGTCTACTTTACCAATTTTGGCAAGTATTTCTCAAGTTGATCTAAACCATACTTAATGTCTTCCATAGATGCTGCATAGGACATACGGAGGTACCCTTCCCCGGACTCTCCGAAGGAAGTACCTGTCAGCAGAGCTACTCCTGCTTCGTTAAGCAAGTACTCAGCTACTTCGTTTGAAGGTCTATTAAGCTTCTTTATGTTTAACCAAGCATAGAAAGCACCCTTGGGTTCTACACAATGCACTAAGTCCATGGAATTCAATCTGGGCACTATGTAGTCTCTTCTTCTCTTGAACTCTTCCACCATGGCTTTTGGAGCATCTTGAGGACCGTTGTAGGCTTCGATGCCAGCTACCTGCACGAAAGCTGGAGCGTGACTGTAAACGTTTGTCTGGAGCTTACTGAACCATGGTACCAAGTCTGGAGGAAGTACTCCATACCCCAGCCTCCAACCTGTCATGGCATATATTTTAGAAAAACCTTCCATGAGTATGACCTTTTCTTTTGCTTCAGGAAATTCATACATGGAAGGAGCCATCTCGCCACCATAGTAGATACGATGATAGAGCTCGTCACAGAGAATGAACAGACGCTCCCCGTCCGCCAAATCAAGAATGGCTTTGAGCTCTTCCTTATTAAGTACGCTTCCTGTGGGGTTGTGTGGGCTGTTTACTATTATGACCTTGGTCTTATGTGTTACCATCTTTTTTAGTTCATCCACGTCCAGCCTAAAATCGTTCTCTTCGCGCAAAACAATGGGCTTTGGTACTCCACCTGCGAACCTCACTGCTGAGGAATAAATAGGATAGCCAGGATCAGGGTAAATAACTTCGTCACCTGGGTTAACAAGAGCCATCATGGTGTAGAAAAT
>DMVM01000110.1 GCA_003476705.1 Coprothermobacter sp. | reverse complement strand
CGATCTTTGCCGCGGTCCTCACGTTAACAATACGGGGCTCCTTAAACACTTCAAATTACTTAGTATAAGTGGCGCTTATTGGCATGGTGACGAAAACCGTGAACAGCTTACTAGAATCTATGGAACCTGTTTCTGGACTAGCGACGAACTCAAGGAATTCTTACACAACTTAGAAGAAGCCGAAAGAAGGGACCACCGTAAACTTGGCAAACAACTCGATTTATTCTCCATAAACGAGGACATAGGTCCAGGGCTCATACTCTGGCATCCCAATGGTGCTGTTATTAGAAAAGAAATTGAGGACTTTTGGAGACAAGCACACATCGACAATGGGTACCAACTTGTCTATACTCCTCATGTTGCCCGAACTAAGCTTTGGGAGATCTCAGGACACCTGTCCTTCTACAAGGAAAACATGTTCCCTTCGATGGAGCTTGAAAATCAATCATACCTGGTAAAGCCAATGAACTGCCCATTCCATGTACAAATTTATAAGACGAAAACAAGAAGTTACAAAGAGCTCCCCATAAGGTTTGCTGAACTCGGAACCGTATACCGATTCGAGAGAAGCGGGGTGCTACATGGTTTGCTAAGAGTTCGTGGTTTTACGCAGGACGACGCACACATCTTTTGCGCTCGTGAACAGGTCGAGGAAGAAGTGGAAAAAGTCTTGGACATGGCATTGGGAATTTACAGATTGTTCGGTTTTGAGGATTTGAGAATAGAGCTTTCAGTCCGTGATCCTAAGAACAAGGAGAAGTATGTGGGTGACGACGATGTTTGGGAACTGGCAGAGTCAGCTTTGTCGGGTGCACTGAAAGCAAGAGACTTAGATTTCACAGTAGCTGAAGGCGAAGCTAAATTCTATGGACCAGCTATTGATATCAAAGTGAAAGACGCACTGGGCAGATATTGGCAAGGGCCAACCATACAAGTGGATTTCAACTTGCCTAGAAGATTCAACATGAAATACACAGGGCAAGATGGTTTAGAACATGAGCCTGTCATGATACATCGTGCACTTCTCGGTTCATTGGAGCGGTTTTTTGCACTTCTCATCGAGCAATACAGTGGTTGGTTCCCACTGTGGGTAGCTCCTGAGCAGGCTCGCATACTTCCCATAACAGAAGACCAGATGCAGTATGCTCAGAGCGTTGCAGATGGTTTGAAGGAATTTAGGGTGAAACTGGATACTGACACTGGCTCGAAACTGGGATATCGCATCAGAAGAGGCCAAACCGAAAAGGTGCCCTACATGCTAGTTATAGGTTCAAAGGAAGTGGAGTCTGGTGTTGTCTCAGTCAGACATGGTGTAAAAGGTGATCTGGGACAAATGTCCTTAGACGAATTCAAAAGTATGATAAAAGAGGAAATAGAAAACAAGGTTCACTTATGAGAACTTTAGTAAACATTGAAATTTCAATTGAATCTGCAGTTTATAGCGTTGCGCATAAGGCATTGCCAGACCTTAATGCTCCAGAACGCCATCTCATTGTTGTGAGCAAGAATGAAAAACTGGCAAATGTACTTCTTCGAGAGCTAGAAAACCGCGTGACTCTCGAGGAATACAAAGAAATAGCTGACTTTTACGAAAATGAGCAACCATGGCTTTTCATCGCTATTTACGGGAAGAATCTGCTGGTCATAAACAACTCCAACCTGGTAGTGTATCATGAACAATCTGGTAAAACCACCTGCTTGACAGACCCTCTGTTTGATTTTACTCACAGGCTGACATGGCAAGAGGAAGAAGGAAGTAGGGTTAAGACGGTTAGCCAGGCTACTGCTCATGAAGACGACGTACTACGTATTGAGGAAAATGGACTTAGAGTGGGTAGGGTTTTTATACGATACATCGAGCAGTTGTTCGATGAACAAGTGTATGAGGAGTCTTCGGCAACTCGGGTTCACGTCAGTCCGCTCAGGTCAAAAGCTGCTCCTTTCATCTTGGTGGCAGTAATTCTTGTTACAGTCATGGGCCTCGTAATCGGATTCAACAGTTCTCACTTCATTGGATGGGGAAAACCAACCCCAGTCGCTCCTGAAACTCCCACTACTTCTACCACCAATATAGGTAGCGAAGTTTTGGAATTTGTAAAAACTGCTACGAAAGCAAGTCTGGGAAACGTAAGTGGAAAGTGGGTTGCAGTAAAGAATAGTCATTGGTACGTGTCAGATGGCTCTTTTATTTATACTGACTATGGGAAGAATGCCGTGAGTTTGTCAAAAGGAATTTACGTTGGGAAGCTGTGGTATGTGGACAGTATTTGGTTCTTGGAGTACAGCGATGGCATGGTTCATCTTAGCTCCCTTAAAGGTAACCAGGTTTCTTTAATAGGAACAGACAAGTCGGATTTTGACAACATTGTTGATTTTACAGCTTATTCTTCAGAAAAAACTGCTACAGCTTTAGTGCTCGTTGAGGATGGAATGCACATCTACAGTGGTGAAAACTATTTGTCACTAAAAAGAAGTGTTGGCTATCCTAGCGGCTATAAGTACTTTGGAACAGTAGGTAGAGATCCTTTAACGTTTTTGGTGAGCAACGGCAA
>DMVM01000085.1 GCA_003476705.1 Coprothermobacter sp. | reverse complement strand
ACTAAAGCGGTGCTACCCACGTTTAGTGCTTGGAAAACAGCTAAAGCAAGCATGGTAGGATGGTTTGTGAGCCCTACCGCAGTAAGAGCTTGATAGCTTATACGCCCAACCATGATCATGTCCACCATATTAAACAACGTACTAAGTAAAAGTTCCAGCATGGCAGGCCAAGCGAGCTGCCAAACACGCTTGTTTATGAGTTTCGGATCTTCAGCGAGCTCCTCAATGGAAATACCGCTTGATATGCTTTTAGTTGACACCTCTAGATTAGTTCTGGTCGAGTTGTTTTTTCCTGAGTTTTCCTCCTGAGGTGCAACGTACTCCGGTTTATCCAATGACCGATCATCTCCTTAACATACAGAAATTGATCTTTTGCAAGACAGCTATCAGAAACGTTTTGCATGTAAAATATTTTGCTTTCCAAAACGATATTATATATGATACTCTCTGACACTGTTTCGCTTTGATTAGTAAATGAGTAAGCAATTAAGGGATAAGTTTTCAGTTTTTGCACGTGTTAATAGGTGATAAAAATCAGGGTTCACCCGAAAGTGAGTGCCCCTGACCTCTACCACAGATTCTAAACCCTTTTTATTGTGCTTCTATGAAGTCAGACACTCTATATTTTTGTCCCGCTACCTCTTCCAAATTTACTTCCACTTCATCTTCTAGAGCAAGCTTCCGTGAACGGTGGGTTTCTACCACACCATTTACATAAACTAAGCCCTCTTGGATAATATGCTTCGCTTCGCCCCCACTTACATTTAGCACGATTTTTAAAAACTGCTGCAGCTCAATCATGATGACAATAGTTTCTCTGACCAATCACAGTTTCATGGGCATAACCAACCCCACATAATTTTCAGACTCCACTGGCCTGATTACTATGGGATGGAGTGGGCTGGTTAATCCAAACACCACATTATCTTCGTCAATGCCAGAAAGTACATCCTGTAAATAAGCATAATTGCAGGCTATTTTTAAATCAGATCCCTCTTTCTCTACAGGAATACTCTCCACAAAGGAACCAAGCTCGGGAACTTCAGCAGATATGGTTAAACTTTCATCTTCAAGTGTTAAACGCACAGCATCGTCATAGGTTTTCGCAAGCATGCCTGCACGATCCAGTACATCTCCAATGGTCTTTTTCGAGAGTTTCACTGTGGTTTCAACGCTTTTTGGAATAACACTTCTCCATGGCGGAAATTGGCCCTCCAAAGTACGTATCACCGCATAAATGACGTCGTTTTCGAAAGCAACTTCGCCCTCACCAAAGGTTATATAGGCTGTGCTACCCGTATTTACCAGCGTATCACAAACATCACTAAGCACGTCAGCAGGCAAACACGCTGTTTCCGTGACCTCTAAGTCTGTTTTACAGGCAGCCAACCTGTGGCCATCTGTTCCCACTGCGATGAGGATGCCCTCTGAACCATCCAGGAGAATACCCTCCAACACTGGATTCCTTAACTCGCCTTTGGAGACGTTCTTTTTCACGGCATCAACAGCCTTTTTAAGAGTAGTAGCATCGACGGTAAAAGTGTTTCCTTGCAAAACCTCTAGCTCTGGATACTCCTCTGGCGGCAGGGTAGAAAGCTTTAGGGAAGCGCTACCAGAGGAAATGGATAGGTAATTTTCGCCTACTTCCAACTGTACTTCAGACCCAGGGGCTTTCTTTACAAAGTCGGAGAAAAACTTTGCAGGCGCCGTAGTACGAAGTTTTTCCGCTGCTTCCAGTGCTATTTTGTAGGACAGAGCACTTTTCATGTCAGTACCAGTTATCTTTAGAGCGGTATCAGTGGCTTCCAACAACATATTGTACAAAACCGGCTGAGTGGTTTTCTTTGGAACATGCCTGAGCACCGCTTCCAAGGATTGAACAAGCTCCTCTTTACTTAATATTATTGGCATAACGTGTGTACCTCCCCGCTAATTTATTCTTCCAGAACGCCTTCAATATATGTTAATTCCTGTGGTTTTACCTACACCTCTTTATATATATTACAATTTTAGCACAAACATTAAAAGTGCCACCTAATTCACAATGGGAACTATGTGACCTCCTCCCACCCCTAAAGGCGTGGGCTTCTTCTTAGGTAAGTATTACTTTCATTTTTTGCTCGTAACTAACGCTCTTTTAACCGTTGTTATAATCGTTAATAACTAGTGGGAGGAGGTTGATACATTTTGTCAATCTCTTGGAGAATAGCTTTAACTATTTTGGTTCCTTTTATTGGAACGTCTGTGGGTGCCATTTCGGTACTGCTAATGAAAAATGAACCCAAACCATATATGCAGAAATTCCTCTTGGGGTTTGCTGCTGGCGTCATGATTGCAGCTTCGGTTTGGTCTCTACTTATTCCTTCCATTGAAATGTCGCTCCAGTTGGGCGGATTTGCTTGGCTACCAGCAGCTGTAGGCTTTTTATTTGGCGTCTCTTTTCTACTTTTTCTTGATAATGTGATCCCACATCTCCACCTTTATGAGGAGTCCCCAGAGGGACCGCAATCTAATCTTCGCCGTGTCACCATGCTTATACTAGCTGTTACTCTGCATAACATCCCTGAAGGTATGGCAGTTGGCGTTGTTTTAGCCAGTGCTTTGCAAGGTTCGACACAGACCAGCTTCGCTGCTGCCTATGTCCTTTCATTAGGCATTGCTCTTCAGAACATACCCGAAGGGGCAATCATTTCTCTTCCTCTGAGAACGGAAGGGCTATCCTTAAGTAGGTCTGTTACGTATGGGGTCCTTTCAGGTGTGGTTGAACCTATTGCTGCTTTTATAACCTTGCTCTTAAGCAGTGTTGTGGTTAGTATACTTCCTTATCTTCTTGCCTTTGCCGCTGGTGCCATGATCTATGTAGTAGTCGAAGAGCTTATCCCTGAATCACAGACTGGACCGCATTCAAATGTGAGTACTATTGGAGTGGCCATTGGTTTTGTAATCATGATGATTCTGGATGTGGCTTTGGGCTAAGATTTTTCTTGTGTCCTATGATGACTACTATATGTTTTAATAGTGAAAAGAATTTGTCCCGTCGTCATAGTATTACTGTGTATATTGTGGAAAACTCTAAAAAACCATGCGTATATGGGGTGTGCATACTGTGGAAAACCTGTGGATTATTTT
>DMVM01000081.1:2645-7818 GCA_003476705.1 Coprothermobacter sp. | reverse complement strand
AGAAACGGGCTCTTTTTTTGAAGTTGACCAACCCGTCTTTGAAAAAGTTCAGCAAGACGAGTGCCCTGACGAACTCACAGCTGTACTACCTGAACAGCCCGACTTGGAGTGGATCAGAAAACAACTTGAACAGAGACCAAGGCAGCTTAGTGCTTTGTGCCTGAACGTAACTCATACTTGCAACATGGCTTGCAAATACTGTTTTGCTCAGCAAGGCAACTACGGTGGTCAGCAAGCTGTCATGGACTTTGCCGTTGCAAAGGATGCTGTGGACTTACTCATGGAAAGCCCTTCTTCTTGGGCAGATATTGATTTTTTCGGTGGTGAACCGCTTATCGCCTGGGATACTGTCAAGCAAACGCTAGCCTATGCCACCGAAAGAGCCGTGTCAAAGAACAAAAAAATAAGGTTTTCTCTGACCACTAACGGACTGCTACTAACTCCAAATAAGTTGGACGTACTTGACCACTACAACGTAAATCTGACATTGTCACTGGATGGTCCAAGAGTGGTTCATGACAAGTTTCGCGTTGACAGAGCAAAAAATGGCACCTTCGACAAGGTCATGGAAGCTTTCAAGGAGGTGGAGCGGAGGCGCCAAGGGAAAAACTACTACGTACGAGGCACTTTCACCCATGACACACTGAATTTCTCAGAGTCTGTCGCTTTTTTGGTGGATCAGGGTTTCAAGACCATTTCTATGGAGCCGGTAACAGGCGAAGGGCTGCCATGGAGCATAAAATGGACAGATTTGCCCATAATTGAGCAGGAGTACGAAAAGTTGGCAAATTTCTATTTGATGCGCGCCAAGGAAGGAAATGATAAGAGATTCTACTTTTACCACTTTGAGCTCAATCCAATGAATCCACCCTCAGTGTTAAGGCGTTTTACTGGTTGCGGAGCTGGTGTGGAATACCTTGCGGTGAACCCAAAGGGAGATATCTTCCCCTGTCACCAATTTGACAACGTCCTTCCATACAAGATGGGTAACGTTGGGCAAGCTATGGTAAAGCCACATCCTGACTTTGTGAAAGCCCACGCACTCAACAAAAAACATTGTCAAGAATGCTGGGCCAGAGCTTTGTGCGGTGGTGGTTGCCACGCAGATAGCTTTTTCACAACTGGGAACATATGGGGTCAGAATCAGCTAAGTTGTGAAATTGTAAGAATGAGGCTTAGATATGCTTTGGCAGTTAATGCTGTCTTGCAGGACTTCTCCTAGAATGGGCGACTGTCACTAAGTGACAGCGTTGTTATCCACAGTTAGTAACGCTGAAACCACAGCATTCTTTAGCTGATCCAGATTAGTTCCCTTCAGAGCCGAAACAGAAATACCATCTTGTAATACGGGACCCTTGTACAGGTCTAGCTTGTTATACACCTTAATCACGGGTCTGTCGCCTGCACCTAGTTCTTCGAGAATGCGCATAACTGTCCTTTCCTGCTCATCCATGATGGGGCTGCTAAGATCAATAACATGGAGTATGAGGTCGCTGTAACTTATCACTTCTAACGTGGACTTAAAAGCGTCTAATACTTTTTCAGGCATAAAATTGACAAAGCCAACAGTGTCCACCAAGATTACTGGTTTACCTTCCAGGTTAAGAAAGCGTCGGTGTCGAGTGTCCAGCGTGGCAAAGACTTTATCATCTGCGTAACTAGGCTTTGCTGTTTTCGAAAAAGCATTAAGCAAGGTGGACTTACCAGCATTGGTGTAACCCACAATAGATACTTGCACAGTATTACGAACTCTTTGTTTGCTCGTAGTGATTCTACGAGCCTCAGCTTCCTTTAGCTCTTTTTCCAGTTTCCTGATGCGTCCTCTGATTACACGCTTCAGGATCTCCAGCTTGGTTTCACCAGGTCCTCTGGTGCCTATTCCTCCACCTAAACGGGACATGACTCCACCTAATCCGTAAATCCTTGGATACAAGTAATTCAACCCAGCCAGTTCCACCTGAAGTTTACTTTCTTTTGTCACAGCACGCCTTCGGAAGATTTCCAAAATGACCTGTGTTCTGTCCCACACCTGAGCAGGTTCAAGCATTGCCTCCAATGCCCTTACTTGCCTCGGAGAGAGTTCTTCATTGAATATGACAGCATCCACACCCAAATCCTTAACCATGGCAGAGAGCTCCTTTACCTTGCCCTCCCCCATAAAGTACTTAACATCAGGCTCCCTCTTTTGAATGACTACTGACTCAACCCCAAATCCGATAACTTTTGCAAGTTCTTTAATCTCCTGAATATCGTAATCCAGAAGGGCGCTGTCTATGTGGTTATGTACCAAATAAGCAATAACCGCTTTCATCTGTTAAACAACCTCTCTATGAGTGCTTGATCCAGTTTGACCACCGCAGGCCTACCATGTGGATCGTAGCTCACGTCCAGTACTTTCAAACCCTCAACAACCAGTGCTTCTATTTCCATGGGTGAAAGCTTCTGCCCAGCTTTTACAGCTGATTTACATGCCAAATCAGCTCTTGTCTTCTCAATGTTGCCCTTTATGCTTTCCAAATCGTCAATTATCACATCCAAAGAACGGCTTAAAAGGAGCAGAGAAGGCACAGCCTTGATAAGATAACCTCCTCTAACCTGCTGAAGTTCAAAGCCCATCTCCGTTAAAGCCTGCGCTGTCTCCTCGTCCACGCCGCAAAACAAAGGTTCCAGCAAAAACTGCACTCCATAAAGGCTTGATAACCTCCAGTAGTTTATCTTTTCGTTTACTGCATGCTGATCCCAAAGTTCGTAAACACCATCTCTTTTAATAAGAATGTATGCATCGTACAGGTAATCCTTTATTTCAAGACCTTTTGAGACTGCAGCGCCCACGTCCTTTTGGTTTTGCAATGCTTCTTTTTGGAACAGCATGTAGTTCTCACGTATTGTTTCATTAACTACGGTAGACGCGTCATTTGGCGTGGTAGTCCACGCCTCCGATTGGTAATGCGGCATTTCACCACTAGTCTTAGAATCACTACCAAGCGATCCACCTTCACTCCTAACTTGAGTGATAAGCTCTTGCAGTGCCTGTCTAAGCCACCCCTGGGATTTAAACCTGATATCCAGTTTTTGAGGATGCACGTTCACATCCACCTGATCTGGTTCAACGTTAAGACGAAGAACCATGACAGGCAGATTGGCTCCTCCCCACATGTCTTTGAGTATGCGGAGCACTTGGAAGTAGGCAGAACCTTTTATGAGTCGCCCATTCACAGACAAAATAAGTTCTCCAACAATGTTGGGGTTTAAATAAATGTCCAGTTCCGCCTGCGAAGCTGTGAAAGCATGAAACTGAGCTTTTTGACCAAACAAGCTGTAGAAACGCTCCTCAGAAGGCAATTGCGGTGGAACATGCCAAATGACGCCCTTTTCGCTGGTAAAAGTCCACTGAATATTTGGGTAAATGAGTACCATGGACTGCAGGAACTTTTGGATGTGGGAAAACTCTGTGGAAGCAGACCGAAGAAATTTCTTACGAGCTGGCAGATTAAAGAACAGATCACGAACGATGACACGAGTACCTTTAGGAGATGCCACAGGCTTGCATAGCAAGACTTCGCCGCCTCTTATGCGTAGCTGACCTGAAGTTTCCCCGTCACAGCTGAAAATGGTCAAATCAGCCACATCAGCAATACTTGCCAAAGCTTCACCCCGGAACCCAAGTGTAGCAATACTATCTAAATCCTCAACTGAGGCAATCTTACTTGTGGTAAAACGCTTTACAGCCAAGGGCAACTCTTCAAAAGGCATGCCACAGCCGTTATCGCTGACCATGATTTCATCCAAGCCACCGTTAATCACTGAGACCTTTATGTCAGTGGCACCTGCATCCAGCGCGTTTTCTACCAATTCCTTGACCACAGATACCGGGCGCTCAATGACTTCCCCAGCTGCAATCTTTGACCTGACTTCCAATGACAGTTCTCTAATCATTAAAACAACCTCATCTGCTTCGCCTCAGGTCTTAGAAATAGATCCTGACTGCTTAGTTTTTGAAACACCTTACCTGCCTCGCTCAAAACATGAGGAGGGATACCAGCTAAAGCTGCCACCTCCAGACCATAAGCCTTATCGGACACGCCTTGTTCAATTCTGTAAAGAAACGTGAGCCCCTCTTCGGTCTCAGCCACTTGTGCCGCCAAAAAGAGTACTGGCAGGTCAGCAGAGAGCTCAGCTATTTCAGGGTAATGTGTGGAGATAAGCGCGAAGGGTTTATGCTTTCTCATGGAAAGCTCCTTTATGACAGCCCATGCGATGGCTAATCCGTCAGCCACAGCAGTGCCTCTACCTACTTCATCCATGACAACCAAGGAAAACTCGTCGCTTTCACGCAAAATGCGTGCTATTTGCGTCATCTCCACCATGAAAGTACTACGGCCATATATGATTTCGTCAGCAGCACCCATGCGAGCAAATATTTTCTTTGTTAAGGGAACAACAGCTTCCTGAGCTGGCACAAAACTTCCCATGTGCGCTAGCAAAACGATTATGGCAGTTTGCCTCAGGAACGTGGATTTTCCAGCCATATTAGGGCCGGTTACCAAAGCCGTACGCACACTTGCACCAAGGTCCACGCTGTTCGGCACAAAAGGAACATCGCTGTACCATTCCACCACAGGATGTTTGCCATTCTTTATCATTAATATCCTCTCTGGAACAATTTGTGGCTTTGTCCAACCCATTTTTCTCGCTGCCAGACTCAGCGACGTAGCAACATCCACGTAAGCTATCCACTCCGCCGCACGGCGCAAAGACGAAAGGTTATCAGCCAGTTTTTTTACCAATTCAGCGAACAGTTCTTTTTCTTTTTCCTCAATACGGCTGTAAGCGTCTTGTACTCGAGATTCAAATTCTAAAAGCTCTTTGGTTACAAAGCGCTCTGCATTTACCAAGGTTTGCCTCTTCATGTAATAGGGAGGCACATCCTTAGATCTGGATTTTGGCACCTCAACGTAGTAGCCAAAAGTGTCATTGTATCCCACCTTCAGATTCTTTATACCCGTTCTTTCTTTTTCAGTGCTTTCAAACTCTGCCAACCACTTTTGACTTTCCCTGGCAAATGATAGCAATTCCCTAAAATCCTCGTCCCAATCAGCTTTTATTACATCGCCAGAACCTATTTCTGCATCTACCCCGGTCAAGCTTTCATTCAAAAGCTCTAGCACATTGC
>DMVM01000081.1:0-2563 GCA_003476705.1 Coprothermobacter sp. | reverse complement strand
TCTCAAGGTCGGCAATCCCTCTAAGCTTAACGCGAACGTCCTCTAGAACCGAAGGATGCATCACAAAAAACTCTACCAAATCAAGATGACTATTGATTTTCTCAATGTTTGACCAAGGTGTTATGAGACGCCTGTAAAGCTCGCGGTGCCCCATGGCGGTTAATGTGCTATCGAGCAGTTCAAGAAGTGACCCTTTTTTCGAGTTGGTCACAGGATTGTAAACCAGCTCCAAAGCTCTAACCGCTTCAGGTGGAATTTGAATATGATCCTGCTCTTCACTTCTTAAATGCAGCTCGGGGCTGGCTTTTAGCTCCATTAGGTAGCGCTTGCCTATTTCCTCTAAGCTTGGAGCATCGTCCACTACGGTGACCACCAAGTTGTAAAGTTTCTCTAGAAGTTTCTTGACTAACGGGTGGTCAGCTGACGTGTTGGGTACCAGTAGTTCCCTGGGCATGAACGTATAAAAGTAGTCTTCCACTGTACTGGTGCCTTCAGTAACGGGGATCTTCTCCAACATAAAATCGCCAGTGCTGACGTCCAAGAACAACAGTTCGAACATTTGATGTTTTACGCGTAGTATGGCTAACCACACATGCTCTTGTGTCCCTTCCACAAAGGTGCTAGGCGTGTAAATGCGTATGATGTCTCGTTTCACCAAACCTTTGGCTTTTCGGGGATCTTCCATTTGCTCACATACGGCCACCTTGAACCCTTCGCTCACCAACCTGCTGACATAGGATTCAAAGGCATGGTGAGGCACACCGCACATGGGCACTTTGTTGCCCTTGCCAAACTCTCTGGATGTTAAGACAATCTGCAACACTTCTGATGCTTTTACAGCATCGTCGTAGAAAAACTCGTAAAAATCACCTAGGCGGAAGGCTAAAAGTATGTCATTACCCACTTCCCGCTTCAGTTCCCAATACTGGGCGGCCATGGGTGTAAGTTCTCTATCTTTCATATTCGTCTGTTTATATTCTAAACGTTTTTCCTCCCTTTACTGGCATTTTCCATACCACGTATAATGCTCTTTTTTTTCTTTTTTCGGCTCAAGCAGTTTTCATTTTTCACTTTAACTTTTTATTACCATATTATTAGAATAAATTCGCTAATAGGCTATCTGCAAGATTTTCTCCACATCTTCTTGGGTAAGTTCTTTCACGGTACCCAATTTACCCAGCTGCGTAGCATTTTGAGCAATTGCTGGAATTTCAGATTTTTCAAGATTCAATTCCCTTAGACTGATTGGTAACCCCCACCTTTTGTAGGTTGATTTTAGTCTTTCTACAGCGGTCAATACATCGTCAGTGTCCCAAACGTTTCTTGCCCAGCGTCTAAAGGTGGGCTCATTTTCTTTCCAAACATAGGTTATCCACGCAGGGAAAACCACAGCTAAGCCAGCGCCATGTGCCACCTGAGGATGCAAGGCACTTATGGCATGTTCAATATCGTGGCTCGCCCAGTCGCCTTTAAGCTGAGCAGCGCTCACACCATTTAGAGCCAGCGTAGCTGCCCAAGCTAAGTTCGCTCTTGCCTCCAAATCATCCTCATTGAGCATGAGTTTGTCAGTGGCATCGATGATGGCTTTGGTCAGTGCCTCATCTACATAGAGTGTGGTTTCGTTGCCACCACCACTGAAATAGCTTTCCATGATGTGAGCCAAAGCATCGCAAGCACCGTTAGCTGTTTGGTTCCAAGGAAGGGTTCGCTGCACAGAAGGGTCAATGATGCTCACTTTGGGGTAAACCAGTGGACTGTGATTACCTAATTTTTGCTTTGTCCCTTCGTTCGTTATGACAAAGTTACCGTTGCATTCAGACCCCGTAGCAGAAATAGTTAACACAACAAAAATGGGAAGTGCTTGCTTGATTTTCTCTTTTCCCAAGAAGGATGCCCACACATCATCCAAGTAAATGCCAGAAGCGATAGCTTTTGCAGTGTCAATAACACTACCACCACCAACAGCTAGAACTCCATCGACTCCACTTTCTTTAGCCAAAGATATGCCTTCCATGACCTTACTGAGCACTGGATTTGGAACTACACCCCAAAGCTCAACCCAATCAATGCCCTGTTCTTGGAGAGATGCTATGACGGTGTCATAAACCCCATTTTTCTTTATGGAGCCACCACCAGCAACGAGTAGCACTTTTTTAACACTTGACTTCTTAATCTCAGATCCCATTTCTTTTATCCTGCCAACGCCAAAGAAAACCTTTGTTGGGGTATAAAACGTAAAATTGATCATGTTAGCGTTCACCTCCATGAGAGATATACCTTACAAAGCTTAAGTATATTCGATTGAAATAGTTGATTATCTGTGTTTATTTTGACAAAGCCACATGGTAAACTGAGCTTATGAAGACTAAGGTTGTCGCTCTTTTGTGCTTAGTTGTGTTCTTTTTGGCAGGATGTAGCCCCGTTGCGAATGGTAATGTCACCAGTTCTAGTAGTGCGAGAGCTGAAGGCGGAAAATACGAAGGGCAACTGCCAATACCCGAAACGCCCCAGCAAACGTTGGAGCAGTACATCATCGATACCTATAAACGCAACTATGAAACTT
>DMVM01000043.1:9119-14022 GCA_003476705.1 Coprothermobacter sp. | reverse complement strand
CACCAGCTGCAGGTCAGAAGACCCTGTAGGCCTAACACCAAACCCCAGAGCAGGATAATAAAGGCCAATTGTGACGTTGTTACCACTACGGGTAAACTTCTCGGGTACTGGTGCGGCATTCACCAGTTTTTTAATAACCACCGTATTATCAAACCTTCTGCCATCTGAAGATGGTATGCTCAGGTAAAGAAGTAGCAAAAATCTATTGTCGGAAGGTTGCTGTATGGACACTGAAGCTGTTTGAACATCCAAAGTTACCGTGGCACCAGTAGCAGTGGATAGCGTCTCAGCGCCTATTAATTCTTTAAAATTCACCTCATTGGGCACTAAGTTTTGACCGCTCTTCTTGTACAGCGTCACCGACGGGAGATTCTCGTCAACAGTATAAGTAGCACTTAGCTGTATGTCCTGTGCATTAAGATAAACGGAGCTGTAAGCTCTCGATAGTCCGATGACATAGTTGGGTAAAGCTATAAGCCGGTTTTTTACAAAGGCAAATATCCAAGTACTTGTAAAGAGTACTAAAAGCATTAACACCGATAGAAGTGCTAAACTGATAAGCACTTCTACGAGAGTCATTCCCCTGAAACTTTTTTTATTTCCTTTCATGTGCACATTATAACACTTCTTTTTCACAATTATTCGAAGCGTTTCATGCAATGTTGTCAAATGGTTTCGCCTCCGCAGAAACTGCTTGATAACGTAATAATGTACAATAACAATATGGCGAGAAACTACTTAAGGGGGCAAGCGATGCACGATTTAACCGTAAAGAAAGTTTATTTTTATGCTCTGTCATTTATCCTCCTTGTCATAATGTTGTACAGTATGGGTGAAATTGTCTGGTCACTGTCTGAAATAATTATTCAGCCTCCTGTACTTGACATTGAAAGCCGAAAAGCAAACATGTATTTTAACTGGAGAATGATAGAGGAAAACATGGTTTATCTGGCGGTATACTTCCCAGTATTTTGGTACCACTGGAAGGTTGCACGTTCACTTGAATGAAACACACTGCGCAGTACTAAAGAAGGAGGCCTGATCCATGCAAAATTGGACAGCTAAAAAGGTTTATTTTTATGGGGTTTCGCTGGTGTTACTTTTGTTGATGCTCTTCAATGTAAGCAGCCTTTTATGGCAACTAGTTCAAATAACTGTTTTACCTCCTTTACCCTCTGGCATATGGAACTATGAGGACGCCTATGAGGACGCAAAACGCCAGCTTCTTTGGGAGAAGTATGGCACCACAGAAAATGTAACAGTCACGCCTGAAGAAGTGCAAGTCTTCATGGAACAAAAAGAAAGAGAGAGCCAACAGTCGACGCTTTATTACAACTGGCAAATTGTAGCAAAAAATGCTCTTTATTTGGTAATAATCGTCCCTCTTTACTGGTACCACTGGAATATTGCACGTAAACTGTAGTGGCGGAAAAAGAGGAGTGATACAAATGGAAAAGCAAGACATAGCGAGAAACACCTATTACTACGTTGCATCATTTGTGTTACTAATGCTTATCTTGTTTTATGTCAGTAACCTGGTCTCGCAAGTTGTTGAAATCCTGGTTCAACCTCCAGTTTCCCTCATTCGCGTGAATTACGAGGATGCCAAAGCTCAGCTCCTTTGGGAAAGGTACGGAACCGGTGGAAGCGGCAGTGTCACACCGGAAGAAGTGAAAGAATTTGTATTACAAAGGGAACTGCAGTACAGAAAAGCGACTCTTCGCCACAGCTATTCCATAGCGAGTCGGAATGCAATCTACCTATTAATCATGATTCCAGTGTATTGGCATCACTGGAAGGTTGCTCTTTCACTGGAGTAGCAACAACTTCTCGCTCCTTACCGTCCATTACCAAAGTAAGAGAAAAAGGTTTTTCGCTCTTCTCAATGTGGGACAGCACCCTTTCAACATCGGAAAGTGCGATCTGCAGCACAGTACCGCCCGTGAGCGCATATGAAATCTGTTCCTTGCCGCTACTTTTTGCCAGCACGTAGGACAGGTAAAGCAAATTAACTGGGATGTGAAGAATTAAGTAGCCTAACTTTAGCTCCAGCCACACTCTTGTAAGTTTCATAAACTCTTCACTTTCTTTAATGGGCTCAAAATCCACTTCCCACCATTTCATCTTATCCAAACCCCCTGTGTATTCATTTTCACATTGTGCAACCTGAAGGCGTTTTTCAAAGTATATTAAGTAGTAAGCAAAGAATAGAAAGAGAGGTGTTCATAGTTGAAAAAACTTTACCGCAGCAGGACAGATAAGGTTCTGGGCGGCGTTATTGGTGGCTTTAGAGCTTACCTCAATTTGGATGTGGATACGAACCTATTAAGACTAATCACAGCAGGGCTTACCCTGATCTTGTACCCCTTGGCGCTACTTTACATTATTGCTTGGATCATCATTCCTGTGGAACCCTCAGGGGGTAATTATGGACAATAGCGGTAGTAAAAAGCTCTACAGGAGCAGGAAAAACCGCATCATAGGTGGCGTACTTGGTGGTCTTGCTGAGTACCTCCAAGTGGATGTAGTGCTGCTACGCATTATTTACTTACTGCTCATGTTCTTTGGAAATTTCACGTTTTTTACCATTCTTTACATAATTGGCTGGGTCATCATTCCGGAGCAGCCAAAGATTTCAGCTACTTTGGACGGCACATCCGTAGAAGGCTATGTGGAGGACGCTTACACCCAGTATGCTAGCAGCACTGTAGAAGAACCCGGAGCTGAGCAGCATGTCAGTGGTAAAGTAGTTTTGGGTGCCATATTACTTGTAGTGGGAGCTGTGATTCTGTTCAGGAACTTGTCTTCCTATGCCATCATTGCTATTCCCCGTTGGATGATGCCATACTTCGAGCTTGCCCGCGCTTTGGCACTTCCTGTTCTGCTCATTGTTATTGGCATTGTTCTCTTAATCAGCCGCAACCAAACACAGCGCCAAAGCACAGGAGCGGATAAGTAGTGAGCTGGACAGCAGACCAGTTTTTTGCAGTGATTTTGCTTATTTGGATACTCGTGCTTTTTATTCAGTCGTTGCTGGGTTTGTTCAAGGTTAGACTGTCCACTGCACAGTTATTTGGGTTAATTTTGGTGATTGGAGGAGTTTTTTGGACACTGTATGTTTTACCTTATAGCCCCCTGCAAGAGTATGTAGCCCACTTTGCTCTCCCCGATCCTTGGTACTTACTGGGTGGGCTACTCATTTCCTACGGTGTAAGGTATTTAATGCCTGCACCAACCAAAGACATCGTAGCCGCACTGTTGTGTGTGGCTGTGGTGATTGGTGGATTTTACATATTTAAGACGCTCACACCTCCCCTACCTCAGTGGCAGGGACAACAACAGCAACAAGGGCCTGGTTACAACGACACCCCCGCAAGAAAAGGTAACCGCCCCTTCCCTGCCCCCCTGAAAATATATGGCCTCCGCTCAACCCCATTGGAGGCACTGACATGGGCGGAAGAAGAAACCTCTTCTGCCCTGTCATTCCACTTGGATTTCGGCTCACTTTATGTGGGACAGCAGCCTTCAAAAGCGTACGGCTTTGGCACATATCAGTACGTGTTTAGAAAAACAGCCAGCGGCGTTTACGAACTAACGCCCCAAAGCGGACGCGAAGGCAACGGTGCGCTGTTTTTAGGCTCGCAGGTCGAATCCGTGGACATTGCAGCCAGCTACGGTTCTCTGTACGTGGAAATAACCGAACCCATGAAATCCATCTTAGTTGATTCACGTATGGGCGATATAACTGTTGACAGTGCTGCACAGATTGAAAGTATCATACTAAGGAGTTATGCGGGAAACATTAACTTAGCACTGAATGAGCATGTTAAAGACATCACTGTGGACAGCAGAGCGGGAAACATCAATGTGAGCACCTCCACAGTGGTGGATTTGATCACTGTTAGAGCCTCTGCAGGTAATCTGAACATAACAGTGCCCCAGGGCGTAAAGGTGGAAGTAGAAAATGTGGGTGGTGTTGGTAGATTTAACAATGATTCCGACCCACAGGGATATAATGGAACCATGAAATTGTATTTGGATATGAAAATGGGTAACGTGGACATAAGGCAACTGCCATGATGAACGAGGTAGAAAGAGCATTCAAGCTTTATGGTAAAAGGCTTTACGCTTACATGCGACGTTTGGGGCTTTCTGAAGTGGAAGCCGAAGATGGTGTACAAGAAGTATTCATTAGAGCCATGCGATCCAGCATCGATTGGTCCTCGCCCAAAGGTTATTTGTTCAAGATCGCCCACAACTGGTCCATGGACGTACTTAGAAGCAGAATGCCCTTGCTTGACGAGGAAGAAGGGTATGAACTTTCGGCTGGAAAGGATCACTTCGAAGATGTGCATCTGCTTTTGCAGAGCCTAAAAGAAGAGGAACGCAGCGTACTTTTGCTGCTGTACCAGGAAGGCCTTTCTTACCGTGAAGTAGCTGAGTTAACTGGCAAACCGGAAAATACCATAAAGAGCATTGTTCATAGAGCCAAAGCGAAGATAAGGAAGGAGGTGTAAAAAGACCGTGGACGGCCTCGATTTTATCGACTTAATAAGCGTGGCAGACTACAGCGAAGAATGGGAGAAGAAAAAGAAACCCATTCAAAAGAAGATAAGGAGGTACTACTTGCTTCATGAAGTGGGTATGAAAGGGTTATTCCTGTCCGCGGCAGGCGCTGTTTTGCTGCTGCAGTACACTCCCTACAGCTACCTACTCACCTTCCCGCAGTGGCTGGCAAGGTTTATCACTTCCATGCTTTTACCCGCTTTAGGCTTGTAAAAGCCTGTAACCCAGGAGAACGAAACGTGCTTTTGTGTTATACTTTCTAACGTATGAATGTTTGTATAACCAAAGCTTTCACCTTTGATGCCGCCCACAATTTGACAAACTACAAGGGCAAGTG
>DMVM01000043.1:0-9068 GCA_003476705.1 Coprothermobacter sp. | reverse complement strand
TCTAAGCTTGACCACTCTTACCTAAACGACCATTTTGAGCAGCCCAGCACCGAACTTATAGCTCTGTGGATACTTGAAACCCTGAAACCCCACGTGAAAGAACTTGGTTTGGCGCTAACCTCGGTTAAGCTTTTTGAAACTGCAACCTCATGGGTGGAAATAAGAGAAGAAGCACAGGGAGACAATCAATGAGTGATATGCGCGACGTGCAAAGCGAACGTGACCCGCGCAACGTACCCCTAGATTATGTGGGCATTGAGAATGTGCGACTGCCCATAACAGTGCGCACCAAGGAAGGCGGTAAGCAGCCCACGGTGGGAACATTCTCCATTGGCGTGGACTTTCCCCATTCTTTTCGTGGGACGCACATGTCACGGTTCATGGAGGTTCTGTACCAACACCTGGAAGAGATTTCTCAAACACGCCTTAGAGTTACCCTGCAGGACATAAAAGAACGCTTGAAAGCAACGAAAGCCATGATTGAAGTGGCATTCCCCTTTGCCGTAAAGAAAAGTACACCGATAACAAAACTGGAGACCATCATGTATGTGGATGCCTCCTTTAAAGCAGAACTAAATTCCACAGGTTACGTGGTAACCTCCACCGTGACTGTGCCAGTTCACTCACTTTGCCCCTGCTCTCGGGACATAAGCGAGTTTGGTGCTCATAATCAACGTGTGGACGTAACGGTTAGCTGGCAAGGTGATCTGTGGATTGAAGATGTCATAGCACTGGTGGAAAGCAGTGCTTCACAGCCTCTTTATCCACTGCTAAAAAGACCCGATGAAAAATACGTCACAGAAAAAGCTTATTTGAATCCAAAGTTTGTGGAAGACATTGCCAAAGATCTGTTCTTAAAGCTGGATCCTCTATCCCCGTGCTTTCGTATAAAGGTGGTCAGCTACGAATCCATACACCCACACAATGCCGTTGCCATTAAAGAGAAAAGGGCAGAAGTAACGGAGTCATCAGCAAAGTCAAATGATCAAGAACATAGGGATTGTACTTAACCCCACAGCCGCCAGGGGTAAAGCAGGGCGCATTTTTCCGCAGCTTCTTTCCATTCTCCATGAGGTTGGCATAAAAACATTGGTAGAAATTACGGAACGCCCGGGCCATGGTGACATGCTTGCAGCAAGATTAGCACGAAAAGGTGTTGACGCCGTAATAAGCGCTGGGGGCGACGGCACATTAAACGAAGTACTTAACGGACTGGCAAATTTGAACTTTCCCGTTCCCATGGGAGCTCTGGGCATTGGTACAGGCAACGATTTTCTAAAGAGCGCCGGAACTGCAAAGGACTTACTAAAGCAGGTGGAAGTGATAAAGCAAGGCAATATCAAACTCTTGGATTTGATGCGCATTACCTACTGCGACTTTGGAGGCAATACAGCCGTTAGGTACTCCATAAACGATTTTGGCGTAGGCTTTCCAGCCAAAGTGTCTTTTAGGGTAAACAACATGAAAGGTGCGCTAAAGGGGGCTTGGAGCTATGCAGCTGCAGTCATCACTGAAATCAGGCTTAATAAACCGGTACAACTTAAGCTGGAAACACCCGAAGGATCATTCAAAGGCTTTTACAACATGCTTTTTGCCATGATTGGTCAGTATGTGGGAGGCGGCATAAAAAAAGCGCCCATGGCAGTTGTTGATGATGGTTACATGGACGTGCTGTTTGTGGAACAACTAACACGTTGGGAAACCTTGAAGCTGCTGCCAAAAGCCTTTAAAGGTACACATTTACCACACCCGAAAGTTACGCACATAAGAACGCGCGAGCTGAGTGTAAATGATACTCAGGAGCTGGTTTACGTACAGGGTGAAGTTATAGGATTTACACCTGCACACATCGAGCTGTTACCCCAAAAGGTGCCCTTTCTTTGGCCCTCGTAGATTACATATGTACTTGCAGTACGCTTACTTCTCAACAGGAGTAATGGTAAGCTGAGTTACGCGTCCGTACACCGCCCAGTCTGGGCCTTCCAGCGTGAGTGAACGCCCCACAACTATGCGCTGCTTCGCCATCACAGGCACGTCATCGTAAAAAGGTGCAATGGTCTTTATTGTAACAAGCATGGTGTAACGCTGCGGGTCAGGACTGTAAACCACATTACCCTGTTCATCCTGTGTTCTGTACATGAAAGGCATGTAGGTGGCAGTAACTACTTCAAAGTATGGCTTGTTGTAACGGTCCAGCAGAAGGTCGCCAGGTTTTGGAGCTGAAGCCACTTCATAAGCCACATCATCGGCTCTAACCACTGCCACAGCGGTTTTTGCAGTAAGCCCACGGTTGGTGCCTGAATGCAAGTACCAAGCAACCAGTACCAGCACTGCTACAAGTACTAAAGCAATGAACCACCTATAAGGCTTGCGCACGTTCACCATCACTCCTTACTTGTTTTGTTAGTTATTTATTTATCGTCGTTGCTCCAGAATCTCCACAGTGTGGTCATAAAATCAGAGCTGGTAGGCAACATATCCACTAGTAGGGCAACGAACAAATTCCCTTCTTCGTCCACAAAAAACTTCACCGCTTTACCGAAGAAACGGTCCATGAGACGAGCCACTTGGTCAAAAGGCAAGTCTTCGGGTGAAACCGGTTCCCCAACAAGATTTTCCATTTTTTCAATGAGATCACCCAAGGAATACAGTTCAATATGGGTACGTTCACCGTATTCGCGCTCCAGCTCGTTCATTATGAAACTCTTAATGAGCATGATATCCACGTCATCGTACGCGGACTCGTCCCATCCCACAGAAATGTTCTCTAAGTCTTCAAAGTCAATTTCTTTGATAACGTATTCAGCCATTATTTTCATATTATAAACCTTTAAGCGCCTCAGTATCGCACAAAGTGACCTCCTCCCACTCCTAAAGGGGTGAGCTTCCTCTTTCACTGAGGAAAGCTTACGCGGATGTAGGGATTGCTCCCCAGTATCCGCGCAGCGGCCTCCCTCTCCGGAGGCTTGAGTTCGGGCCGGTCCAGCCCTACGGCCTGTTCAACACCCAGGCCAAGCCCCTTTCTCAGAATGACAAGTGCAGCGTTCACGTCCCTGTCGCACTTCCAGCCGCACTCGCACTCAATTACCCTGTCCCACAGGGAGAGATCTCTCCTCTTCCCGCACGCAAAACACTCTTTGGTGGTGGTCTCCGTCCTCTCCACGGCCACAGGCGTCTCAAGGCTGGTCCTCAACCTTGACTTCAGTCCGCCTATCCCCGAGGAGTGGACCTGCCTGCCGAAAAGCCCCGACCACCCCTTCACACAGTCGTCCTGAAATACTACCTTCCGGTATATCTTCAGAAACGCCAGGACCTTGTTTTGAGCATCTTTACGCCTGTTGTTCAGCTTTTCGTATTCCTTCCTCAGAAGAAACTGGATCTTTTCTCTGTTTCTGGAGCCTTTTTGTGTTCCGGCCAGCTTCCTCTGAAGTTGCTTCAACCTCGGCGTTTCGTGAACTTCAAAGTCTATCCTGATCCCGTTGGATAATGTCAGCTTCGAGCCGACGCCAAAGTCTATCCCGATGTCTTTATCGACCGGATTCGGGGAAGTACGACTGTCTTTCGGCAGGTAGCACGTCACATGCAGGTAGTATCCGTTGGGTTTTCGAAGCAGCACGGCGTTCGCTATCTCCGCATCAGCAGGTATCTGATGCAGACCCAGCACACGGAACTTCCCCAGCTTCTGAATCCTAACCCTGTTCTGGGAAAAGTCTAAGTTGTACGTCACGCCGTACTGCTTGAGCGGTATCGAATTGACAAACCTTTTACATTTAAGAGCTCCGACCTTGCGGCCGTTTTTCTTCAGTTTCCCGAGCGCCAGGAGGTTGTCTTTGAGCCGGTCTGCTATCTCCTGCTTTATTTGGGAGCCGAGGACAGTCAGCTCCCTCTGCTCATAACTATCTCCCGCTTTGACTTCAACCGCACTTACCTTGTTGGCGGGAATACTTAGCCGCTCCGTGTCCGACACCAGCCAGTTGTACAGCCACTTTGCTTCCAGAAATGCTTTCCTGAGCACCTCAGCTTTCCTTCTGGAAAGGTTCTGGAGCTTCAACTCGTACACAGTGGGTTTTTGGGTTTCTCTGCGTTGCCTTGTCTCCTGGAGAGTATTTGTTATCCTTTCCACCTTGGTCATGCCGGTTACTTTCCTTTCTGGTCCTCAATGTACTTCCTGATGGCCTCTTCCGATATGTGTCCAACCGACTCACAGTAGTACGAGCGCGTCCATAGGGAGGGAAGCCGGCTTTTTAGGAAAGGAAACTCTTCTCTAAGCTCCCTGGAGGTATAGCTCTTCAACTGATTGACGATAAAATGAGGACTATTGGTAGGATCAGTTTTTACGAAGAGGTGCACATGATCTGGCATGACCTCCATCTGAACGATTTCCACTCCAATTCCCTGGGCTTTTTGGGGCAGCAGTTCCTTAAGCCGCTCAGCTACTTCACCCACCAGGACTTTACGCCGGTACTTAGGGCACCAGATGAGGTGGTAGCCGATGTTGTATACTGTTGTGGCTGATCGTTTCCATCGTTTGCCGTTCATGGCTTTATTATACTACAAATATTAGTTCTCTGCATCATACCTAACAGTCTAAGCCAGCATGCCTTTCATCCTACCCTTGAAAGGGTGGGCTCTCCCAACGGAGATCGTAAAGCTGTTCAATGTTAATGGGATTAATGTTATACCCCTTTAGTCGCTCATCGAGTGCTCTATAGGAGGTAGGAGTTGGCAGAAAAGCAGCAGGTGCATCTTTGAGCATCATGTCACAGATTTCTCTGTAAAGCTCTGCCCTCTTATTTTCATCTAATTCCGTCTGCGCTGCTGCCAAATATTCGTCCACCGATGAATTTTCATATTTAAAAAAGTTCAAAGGGCTCTTGCTGTGAAAAAGTGGTGTTAACATGTTGTCCGCCTGTCCATTGTCGCTGCTCCAACCCAGTACAAATGCTTCTGTGGCTTTGCCCTCCATGAGGTCATTTAGCAGACTTTCGAAGGGTTTGTAAACAAAGGTGACCTTCACTAATCCAGTGCGTTCATAGACCTCTTTTAAGCCCTCACCTAACTTCACACCACCGCTGGGCATGTAATCACGTGGCTCGAGTGGCACTTCCAGTGTCAAGCTGAGAGGGTTTTCTTTACTGTAACCAGCTTCTCGGAGCAATCTTGCGCCTACCTCATAATTAGGCGATAGGTATCGGCACCCGATTTCCTTTTCCAATGCAGGTGGAAGAGGGCCTTGGCTCCGCAAAGCAAAACCCTTGTAAACCTGTTTAATCAGGTAATCTTGATCAAGCAGTAACACCAACGACTGTCTGACCTTGGCATCAGCCAATACGGCCGATTTGGTATTGAAGCCCAAGAAGGACGTTGTCAGCAGTTGAGTTTCCACCAGCCTAACGTTTGCCTCCGCATTAAGCGATTCAACTAGCTCGGGAGGAACATAGCTGAGAATGTGAGCTTTGCCCTGGCGCAGCAAATTTACTGCTTCTTCGGCGTCATCCACAACCAGATAGCGGACGCTCTTGAAGCCCACTCCATCTGTGAGCTTGCTCTGCCACCAATTGCTGTTATATTCCAGCGTTATTTCCTTATTTCTGACCCAATTTGTCATTTTATAAGGACCAGTACCTATAGGATTGTTTTTCAGATCAGCGGCACTAGGTGATGCCATACTGCCCCCGAAAGGCAGTGCTAAATTGGTTAGAAAATCTGTCCTAGGTTCTTTCAAAGTAAAACGCACAACGTAGCTGCCAAGTTTTTCCACGTCTTTTACATTTCCCCACACCAAGTCAGCATAGTAGGAAGTACCTGCTTTTTCCTTTCCCCGCCTTGTATTCCAAATCACTGCATCAGCATCGAAGGGTGTACCATCTTGAAACTGAACGTTCTTCTGCAAATAAAAAGTGAAAACCAGACCATTATCGCTCACCTCGTAGTGGCTCGCCAAACAGGGCTCAACTTCCAATGAGGAAGGCCTAAACTTCATCAGTCCCTCATAAATCTGACTCATCACATTCCACGAATTTATATCCGTTGCTTCCAAAGGGTCCATGTTAACTGCATCGCCGTATAGCACGTAAGTTAGAGTACTGGAACGAGCGTTGACAAAAAGAGACGTTGATAAGAACAATAAAATGGCAACAACGGCACCCAACCACAAGTAAGTTCTTCTGTTCTTCATTACCTTATTTATATACCCAAATGTCGCAATATGATGTACTTTAATAAGAGCTGCTAGTATTCATTAGTTTTTTAATGGGACGGCTTGTAGTTCTTAAGAATGCCCAAGACTTGTTCATCACTGAGTGAGTTTACGATAAAGCCGCCCATGGCATTACCAGCAACTACCATCTTTGCCGCTTCCTCTAGTATTTCTATCTTTGCGTAAGCTTCAATTACAGTCGGTCCCCAAGCAAACACGCCGTGATTTTTCACAACGACGGTTGAACTATCCAAGCACAGTGAGGAAACCTGTTTGGCAAGCTCCTCTCCCATACAAAACTTGATAACCATGGGCTTGCCGACCAAAAGGGCTTGCTCAGGCGTGTAAACGCCAAAATCAAATCCGCTGGTGCACAGCCCCACAAGTGTGGGTGGGTGCGCGTGCACCACAGCATGCACTGCCGAATTGGCTTTATATATGCTCATATGCGTTTTAAGCTCGCTAGAGGGCTTACCTTCTCCCAGCACTTTGCCTGATGCAAAGTCCACCTTTACCAAATCTTCTTCTCTAAGGTTTTCTTTGTTAAAACCAGAAGGTGTTATCAAGAGGGCATTGTCATCACTGAGCAGCAAACTGGCATTACCACCATAGATGGAAATAAGCCCACGGCTGTAGAGCTTTTTCATAACTTCAGTCAATGTTTGTCTTGCCAACTGTTCTTTGTGGTTCATAAAAGCATGTCACCTCCTGTGGGTAACTCCTACAATTTTAAGCGCTATTTTAAATGAACTGGGAAGTTTTCTCTTAAGCGTGCGAAATAAACAGCTAAAAATCGTTTCTTTTTATGATGTAACCGCCTGCAAGGTAAAATGCTATGCCCACAAGAGATAAATAAACCAAAGATGTGTTTACCACATTAATGAGCAAGAAGGAGGCACTCCGCATCTTTGCCTCCTTCTTGCTTTCACGCCCTTCCGTGCATGCGGAGTTTCTTTTATATCTTGAACTTATCCACTTCTTCTTTGAGCTGTTCAGCTAACTGTTCTAATGAAGAAATCTCCTGTGCAATTTGGTATACGCCCTGGGACTGCTGCTTCAGGGCACCACTGAACTGACGCACCTGCTCGGCAATACTTCTAACTGGCTCTACGGCATTATCCACTGCAGCATCCAATTCTTCAGTGGAGGCGCTGAGTTCCTCAGCACTTGCAGCAAAACCTTCCGCAGTATTGGCAATTTTGCCCACGCTGTCCAGAATAGCGCTGAACTTTTGCTGGGCTTGCTTAGCCCTTTCGTAGGCAGACTTTACCACATTGAGCGTGTTCTTCATAGAACCGCTGGCTTCAGTTGTTCGGTTTTGAATGCCACCAAGTATGTCGGCAATGCTCTGAGTAGCATCTTGACTCTTTTCCGCCAGCTTCCTTATCTCGTCAGCTACCACAGCAAAACCACGCCCCGCCTCACCGGCACGAGCAGCCTCAATAGCAGCATTCAAAGCCAACAGGTTAGTTTGCTCAGCAATTTGTTCAATGGTTTCCACAATGTTACTGATACTGCTGGCATCCTTAGCCAACTGCTCCATGACAACGCTGGTCTTATCAGTGTTCCTGTTAGCAATATCAACAACTTCCGCAACCTGCTCCAAGCTTTGAGCACCTTCCTGTGCATTGTTCTTCACATTACTTACCTCCGCAGCCAACAGCTGAGCGTCGGCAGCAATGCTTTGAGCGGTGCTGGAAACTTGTTCCACACCGCCTGCAAAATCCTCAATGGCATGGTAAACGATTTCAGCATTGGTAGCAATTTCATTACTCTGCGACGTTAACTCTTCCACAGAAGCGCTGGTCTCCTGAGAAGTAGCTGCTAAGCTGCCTGCAGATTCATTCACCCGATCTGCCGTTTGAGCAGCTGCCGCAGTGAGCGTATTCAGGCTTTCCACCATGTGGTTCACGCTCTCTGCCATGCGGCCCAGCTCGTCCTTACTCCTAATTGGTGCACGCACCGTTAAATCACCATTGGCAATGGCGTCAATGGCACCGCGAAGTTCCATCAAGGGCTTCAAGAACACATTTTGTACGGCAAAGTAACCCAAAATGACCGTTAGTAGAAGTACACCCAAACCCACCAAAATGGTAGTATTTATGACACTCCTCACGGGCGCGCTGATAACAGATGCTGGCATGGCAGTTAGGAAATACCAACCACTGGGTAGTTGTTTCACAAAACCAATGCGCTGTGCCCCCTTAAGGGTGTAATTCACCATGTTTCCTTTTGTGGCGGCACTTTTCATGTCTTTCCAAAAAGCTTCCTTGGAAAGATCCGTACCAGAACTCACAAATGCACCGCTACCAGAAAGTATGATTACGCCATCGCGGTTAAGCAGGTATTTGGAAATGTTATTTGTGAACGCCAGCATTTGACTGGCAATTTTACCTGCTTCAATGTCAATACCCACCACCCCCACATAATTGCCCATGCTGTAAATGGCTTTTGCTACTGTGATCACCTGTGTTTGGTTTACTGGCTCGTTGTAAGGTTCTACCACCACAAAATCCGTTGGGTTTGCCATGGCTCTTTGGTACCACGTCGTACTGGTAGCATCGTAGTCAGGAGGCAGGGACGTCATGGGCTCCATGATGACTAAACCATTATCAGCAGCTGCATACACGTTAAGGATGTCAGGGTACTGCTTCCTTATAGCATCGAAAAGCATCCTCACATCAGACTGGACCATAACATCATCGGTGGAAGCTGCCATGATAACCTGATTAGTATTTGCTAAATAAGACGCCAAGTTACCGTAGTTCTTCAAAAAATCCCAAATGGCTCTAGAATCTGATTCCGTTTGTGTTTTTAGCTGCTGACCAACTAAGTTTTCAAAGTCACCGCTGATGCGGTAAGCGTCAAT
>DMVM01000131.1 GCA_003476705.1 Coprothermobacter sp. | reverse complement strand
TGCAGCAGTCCACATTTGAATGCGCTGATGCCATCTCTGGCGAAACTTTCGCAGAGCAAACATTGGTGAGAAAAGTATCCTGCGTGGGTTGTCCCATCGGTTGCATCCACGTAGGTCAGTTCAGAAGGCTATTTGATAAAGGCTATGAGTATGAATCCTTGGCGGTATCCTACGACCACGAACTCATATATGCACTGGGCAGTTTGTTGGGCACAAGCTCGGCTAGTGAAGTTTTGGAGCTTATCGACGAGGTAGAAGAAACCGGTTTGGATGCTATGAGCACTGGTGTTGTCTTAGCTTGGGCAACTGAAGCCTTACAAAAAGGGCTGATCAGCATGGACCAGACCATAGCGCCCTTGGAATTTGGAAATACGGACAGTTACAAGAAAGCTATACACTACCTCGCCGAAAAAACTAACGATTTTTACAGCACTCTGGGAATGGGCTTAGCTAAAGCCACAGAAGTTTATGGAGGCAAAGATTTTGCATTGGTTTATGGTGGCAACGAAATGGCTGGATATCACACAGGCTACGCCTTTACACTTGGACAAACAGTGGGAGCAAGACACTCACACTTGTGCAACGCAGGTTACCAGTACGACCAAAGCGCTAAAGAGTTAAACGATGAAGAAATTGTAGATTATTTGATAAAGGAAGAGAAAGAAAGATGCATGCTCACATCTTTGGTGATCTGCTTGTTTGCTCGGAAGGTATACGACAGAGAAACAGTGCTAAGAGCCCTGAACTCCATCGGCATACCATTCACTAATGACGATCTAACCAAGACCGCTGAAGAAACTTTCTTTACCAGATTACGCATAAAACAAAAACTGGGTTTCTCGCTGGAAAATGAGAGGTTTCCTAAGAGGGCTTTTGAAACGCCTACGCGCTGGGGGAAAATGGACGAAGAGCGCATGAACAAACTACTTAAGATGTATGTACAAAGAGTTCAATCAGAGTATGAAAATTACAGTTCAAATAAATGATTACTTTAACCGCTACGGTGTCCGCTCTGGAGAAATAGAACTTCCAGCTGGCGCCACCGTAGCTGATCTCTTAAAAAGTTTAGGCATACCTCTCTCGGAAATAGGTTTTGTAGTACGCAATAGCACGGTACTAAAAGAAACAGAACAGCTAAGGAATGGCGACGTAGTACTAATACTTCCTTTTGTGTTAGGCGGTTAATTCAGGCACCATGATCCCAATGCTGAGCCCCAGATTCCCTGTGGAACCCACAACTAGTGAGTAGCCGCTGAAAACATTACGCGCCTCTGGGTAAGCAAAGCACGGTAGTCGCTATTCAGGGGTATAATGCCCTCCTGTAGAGCCACCTGCTCAGCAAACCACAGCACCTCGTATATGCCTCCCCGGGCTCTCACAGAGCCTGATATGGGAAGGTAGTTGTCCAACTTTGCGTAAACAGGGCCTGAAAAGCCCTCCAGCGTTATGCCCTTTAACTCTTCAGCGTGCTTCAGTTCTGTACAAGAACTATAGTGAACCCATAAATGAGACAACTAAAAGGTAGAATAAAGGAGGCTTTTTGTCATATATTGGATAAAAATTGTCTTGACAATGGGGATAGCTATGATACACTACACTTATGTTGAATAATAAAAATAGAACAAATATAAATAAATCCCAAGGAGGGGTATTATGGGTAACAATGTCATGTTTCCCAAATTGTTCACACCCATAAATATAAATGGCGTGGAGATTAAAAACAGGATCGTCTTTTTACCTCACGCTACGGTTTATGTGGATCAGGATTACAGGCCTACCGAGCGAGAAATGTATTATTATGAAGAAAGGGCAAAAGGGGGTGCCGGACTTATAGTAGTGCCAAGCAGAGTTGTACATCCAACTGGTGTTTATCCAGGTCTTGGCAGAGGATTTATAAGAGACGATATCCCCGAATTTAAAAAGATTGTGGATGCTGTCCATTCTCATGGTGCAAAGATATTTATTCAACTTACGCATATGGGCAATCAAACCAAAAGTGTGGAAACGTTCCAACCTACATGGGCTCCGTCCGCTGTACCTGATATGACAGTCGGTGAAATGCCTAAGGAGATGACGATTGAGGAAATAGAAGTGCTTATTAAATCCTTTGCGTCATGCGCTGAAATGCTTCTTGAAGCTGGTTTTGACGGAATTGAGATTAAGGTTGCACATGACGGCATACTGGGCCAATTCGTCTCACTCTTGAAAAATCAGCGCACAGACAAATATGGTGGAAATATTGAAAACAGAGGCAGAATAGTTGTAGAAATCTTAAAAGCCATAAGGGAAAAAATCGGCCAGAAACCTCTGGGTGTCAGATTTGGCATTAACAGATATTTACCCGGCGATTACGGTGTGGATGAAGCCGTTGAATACGCAAAGCTGTTTACAACCATTGCAGACTATATCAGTACCGATACGGGCACATGGGAAAGTATAGATATGCTCGTCCCATCCATGAATGTTCCTCAGGGATTTCTACTGGAGGATGTAGCGAAGATAAAGAATGCAACTGGGAAAATTGTAATAGGGAACGGTCGCATAGTCTGGCCGGCAACAGCCGAAAAAGCTCTAGAAAACGGCTACCTTGATATGGTAGGAATGGCCAGAGCTCTCATAGCCGACCCTTACTGGGCAAAGAAAGCCGAAGAGGGTAGACCTCATGAGATAAGGGGTTGTATAGGCTGTAATCAGAAATGCATGGGCAGGCTATTACAGAATTTGCCCATAAGCTGTGTCCAAAATCCTACATCAGGTCATGAAAAAGACTACGGCGAGGATGTCCTTTACAAGAAAACCGTTACTCCTAAAAAGATAGTGGTAATAGGTGGTGGACCTTCTGGCATGAAGGCAGCAGAGATATATGCCAGAAGAGGAAATAACGTTGTTCTGTTTGAAAAAGAAGGAGAGTTGGGCGGAAGGGTACGCTGGGAAAGCAAAATACCTGGTAGGCGAGGAGTATCCGGAGTCAGCAGGTATTTGATATACATGTTGGGTATATTGGACAATGTGGACGTAAGGTTAAATACTGAAGCGAATATAGACACAGTGCTTAAAGAAAAACCTGACATAGTCATTATTGCAACCGGTTCTAATGTGATTTCTACGAATGCATCATTCTATAGCACATTAGATGCACTTGACGGTAAAGTAACCGGAGATAATATACTTATTGTAGATAACGACTCTACTACCGAAGGCATAGGCATTGTAGAACTATTCGTTAAAGCCGGTAAAACCGTTCATTGGGTTACACCAGCATTCTTTAATGGGCAAAACATAACTCCTCCCATACTGCTTGATAGTTTTAAAAGGCTCTCAGGTAGAGATAATCTTATAATGCATCCGATGAAAGTGCTAACCGACTTTAAAGAAGGCACCGCAACTCTATTAAACATATATCTTGGTACTTGGGAAAAGTTGGACAAGATCGATGCCGTAGTTGAAACGGGAATTAAGGCACCGAATAACGGATTATACGAGTCACTTAAGGACAAAGTACCAGAAATACATATAATAGGTGATGCTGCAGCACCGCGCGACGTAGCCTCAGCCCTTCAGGACGCTGTGGGTTTGTCCAAGTTAACAAAGGGAGCTTAATTTTAAAATAAAACATATTGAAAGGGGTGATATTGTTATGAATAAATACAAATGCAGTGTATGCGGATACATTTATGACCCGGAAAAAGGAGACCCAACTTCGGGCGTTAAACCAGGAACGGCATTTGAAGACCTGCCTGTCGACTGGGTATGTCCTGTCTGTGGTTCCACAAAGGATAAGTTTAGACCTGTAGACTAACAATTGGTACTTTATGAGTGAAGTTAATAAAACCATGCCCGTACTGTTCATTGGGCATGGTTCTCCTGAAAATGCCTATCTTGATAATGAATTTACCCGGAGAATGAAACTCCTTGGGAAGGAACTACCAAGGCCTAAAGCAATACTTTGTGTATCCGCCCACTGGCTTACTGAGGGAAGCTATGTAACCGCCATGGAAAACCCACGGACAATCCATGACTTTTATGGCTTCCCGGACAAACTATATAAGATTACCTATCCTGCACCGGGTAATCCAGACCTCGCTAAAAAGGTAAAAGATATTGTTAAAAAAACTGATGTAGGACTTGACAAAGAAGAATGGGGGCTTGACCACGGCACATGGATGATATTAAAACTCATGTACCCCGAGGCAGATATACCGGTAGTGCAATTCAGCATAGATTACTATAAACCGCCGGAATATCATTATGAGCTGGGCAAAGAACTTTCTTGCCTTCGTGATGAAGGCATACTGGTAATAGGGAGCGGAAACCTGGTCCATAATATCCGGCAGGCAGCATTCCCCGACCTTGATGCCAAGCCATACGACTGGGCTGTGGAATTTGATAGCAAAGTTGAAGAGTGCCTCAACAAAGGCGATCATGAGTCTTTGATAAACTACCGAAACTGGGGCAGGGTGTCACAGCTTGCCCATCCAACTCCGGACCATTACTATCCACTCATGTATACGATTGCTCTACAAAGGCCTAATGATTCGCTGACGTATCCATATATAGGATTCCATTACGCGTCGGCCTCTATGAGAGCTGTCAAAATAGGATAAAGGTTGTAGTAAAATGGCGGGAAATCGCACCCTTTTCTCATACCGCCTTTTCTTTTAATTTTTCTGTCTAATCGGCAATTGTAAGGGTATACATCAGCTCAACAAGGTCTCCGTTAAGTATGGCGTTGAGTTTATAAAGAGTGTTGTTTGCTCTATGGTCTGAGACTCTCCCCTGCGGAGAATTATATGTCCTTACCTTTCGCTTCTGCCTCCGGTTCCAACCTGTAACTTCCTACTCTCTGCGATATTGACTGTCTGTTCCGCCATTGCCATCTCATAGAACTGCGCCCTGAGGTACTTCATCCCTCTTTCCTTAATTTTCAGCTACGACCTTTTACCCTGGCAGTTTATCACAACACTGGTAGACAAGTGTGTCGAGCTCACAGCGGAGTCGGCAGTATTTCTACTCTGCCCCCGTGACCTCCGACCGAAAAACATCTATCTTTATATCTCCCGGCCTTATTTCCACATCCACATTCCCTGCGTACGGCCACAGTTGCCGTGGATATGTGCGTACGGTCCCTACTTTCGTCTCGGGAACTCTTTACACCATGTGCACACCACTTTCATATTTCAATCTGCTAATACCTCCCTTCAAAGTCGGTGGCAACCCATCTGCTAGCTTCCGCTGAAGCCTTTCGGCAGGCTTCGACCAAAGCTGTACCCTTTGACACCTCGGCTATGAAGACGCCGTTAAAGCAGTCCCCTGCCCCCAAGGTACTTACAACGTCCACTCTGGGTGCTTCCACTTGTACACCATCTACTGTGGCTCCCCTGCTGCCCTGTTTGACCACCACGTGCTTGTAGTAGTAGTCAGTCTGCGCTAAAACGCCCATTTCATGCTCATTAGCAAAGAGAAAATCGAAACCGCGTGTAACCTGCAGAAAGCTGTCTAAATGCTGTTTGAGTGGTTCGTAGGAAGCGGCATCCACAGAAAGAACAGCTCCCCTGCTTTTAGCTTTAGCAGTCAGCTCCTGAACCACCTTAGAACTCTCAGGGTGAAATAAAGCATAACCGCTGATGTGAAGCCAATCGATGTCCACCTCAGGAGCACTTATGTAACTGCGAGCCACATTGGGAGAACTCCACATATTTCGCTCGCCTTTCTCGTGACGCACGAGCAGTGTACCAGTGAAGCCCTCCTTTTGTGTGAGCAGCATATTGATACCGCAGCGCTGTCCAGCCTCCATAAAAAAACCGTAGCCACCATCAGTGCCCACACAACCCAGAATTCCCACATTAGCTCCCCAGCGTGCAGCATGACGAGCGGTATTGAATGCGGAACCGCCAGGAACCACCAGAGCCCTTGCTTGTGCATCTGAGGCATAGACTTTTGGAGCTTCCTCAAAAATTAACACATCCATGAGCACATCCCCGTAAACTAGGACCATACTATAATTGTAGTGCTTAAAGAGGAGGTATGAAAATATGCTTCAAATCGCACCACACGTAAAAGAAGCCATAGAGACGCTAAAACCCGTAGTTGCGTTGGAATCCACCATAATAACTCACGGCATGCCCTATCCTGCAAATTTGCATACGGCATTAGAAGTGGAACAAGTCATAAAAGAAGCTGGGGCTGTGCCAGCTACCATAGGCGTCATAAACGGCATCATAAAAGTAGGTCTGAGCGAAGAAGAAATAACATACTTAAGCCA
>DMVM01000065.1 GCA_003476705.1 Coprothermobacter sp. | reverse complement strand
TTTGGGCCGGAAAACTTGGGTCTGAGCCCCATAGAAATAAAAGAGAGAGTAGAAAGCAGTTTGAAAACGGTGGGACTCTGGGATTTAAGGCACAGGCCTGTTCATGCTCTAAGCGGAGGTCAAAAGCAGCGTTTAGCTATTGCAGGCATATTAGCTTTGAGGCCTTCCTACATACTGTTTGACGAGGCTACGGTTCTTTTGGATCCAGTTGGGAGAAGGGAAGTGTTGGAGACAGCACTTAGCTTAGCAAACTCTGTAGGTGTACTGTGGATAACACACGATTTACGTGAAGCTCTGCAAGCAGACGCGCTCTACGCACTTTGTCAAGGCAGAGTTGTTTTTCAAGGATCTGTTCAGGAGTTTTTACGTGACCCTGAGGCTATGGAATTGGCTAATGCAACCATACCTGAAGAAGTGATTTTGGCTGAAATGCTTTCTAAGAGAGGAGCACATGTGGAGTGGCCATTAAACAAAGAGAACCTGCTCAAAGCGATTACGTCATTGAACTCGAAGATGTTTCGTTAAGCTACGATTACGGTACGCCTTGGCAGGTGGACGCCGTCAAGCCACTTTCTTTAAGGATTGCTAAGGGTGAATGGATTGCCCTAGTCGGGCACACTGGATCAGGCAAAAGTTCTCTGGCTCAACTTATGGCAGGACTCACTGCGCCTAGCAAGGGGACGGTGAAGCATTTTGGAAAACTCTGGAACTACCCAAAGGATTTATCCATAGATGTGAGGCGACGCATTGGTTTTTTATTCCAGTTTCCTGAGCACCAGTTCTTTGCAGAGACCGTATATGATGAGGTAGCTTTTGCTGCAAAGAATTTCGAACTAGACAGTATTGAGGAAAGAGTTAAAAAGTCATTGGACATAGCAGGCTTGAGTTTTGACGAGTTCAAAGACCGCTCCCCATTTACCCTTTCAGGTGGCGAAAAGAGAAAAGTGGCCTTGGCTTCAGTCATTGTTTGTGACCCAGAAGTACTCATTCTTGATGAACCGTCTGCTGGTCTGGATGGGGCATCCAAGAAAGCCTTTTGGGATTGGTTGCGGAGTTACAGCAATAGCCAAAGAACGGTTATCTTTATTACCCATTCCTTGGAAGAAGCTGTGGCTGCTGAAAGGGTATTAGTGCTTTCCAACGGGGCATTACTTTTTGCTGACGCTCCCCGTGAAGTGTTCTCGCATGTAAACACATTAAGGCGTGTTGGCTTAGAACCTCCCATATCGGCTGAGCTCTCATATGAGCTTCGCAAGAGAGTTAGTTTCCCAATGGCTTTAACTGTTGAGGAACTTATTAGGGCTTTGGATGGTGACGTTTGATGGCTTTTAAAGACGTTGTAGTGATTGGACAGTATATTCCCACCAATAGTGTGCTTCATAGAGCAATGGCTGAAACGAAGATTGTGATGACACTTTTCTTCATCATTGGAGCTTTCATTTCTCAGTCTTTTGCAGTTTTAGCTCTGCTGTTCGGTGCTCTGGCTTTGCTCATAATACTTTCCAATGTACCTCTGCGGTTCTATGCAAGAAGTGCAAAGACCGTTTTCATTCTTGCTTTGTTTACTTTTGTATTCAATGCGCTTCTGACGGGACAGGAGGTACTTTTCCGTTTAGGACCTATTGCTTTCAAGACCGAAGGTGTCATAGTTGGGATATTCTTTGGTTTAAGATTGTTCTTTCTCATATTCGTGTCCACAGTTCTTACTGCAACCACGTCTCCTGTGGATCTTGCTGATGGTTTGAATACTTTGCTAAGGCCTTTGGAAGTCATAAAGGTACCGGTGGAGGAATTCTCTTTAATCATGACTATTGCTCTGCGGTTTATTCCTGTTTTAGCTGACGAAGCTGACCGCATACTTAAGGCTCAAAAAGCTAGGGGTCTTAACTTGAGTGGCAACGTATTGAAGAGAATTGAAAAGTTGGTTCCCATTGTTATTCCGTTATTTGTGAGTGCATTCATGAAAGCAGAGGATTTGGCAGTAGCCATGGAAGTTAGAGGGTATCTGCCCGGTGTTAAGAGGACAAAATACAAGGTTACCAAACTTGGAGGTGTGGACGTAGTTGTATTTGTTTTTACTGCGGTAGTGTTTGTGGCAAGTTACCTACTTAGGAGCAAATGGGTTCTTGTATGGTAAAGTACGCTGGTTTACTTCAGTTTAAGGGGACAAACTACGCAGGTTTTCAAAGACAGAAGAATGGCACGGCAATTCAAAATGTATTGGAATCAACGTTGAGTCAAATTAATAATACAGCAACCGTAGTACGCTACTCAGGCAGAACAGACGCAGGAGTTCACGCCTGGGGAATGCCTTTCGTCTTTTGGGGAAGGGAAGATCTTTCAGCAGATAAATGGATGTTTATATTGAACCGCATGCTACCGAATGATATGCGTGCTCTTTCCATAGTTAGAACCTCACCTGACTTTGACCCACAGCTTAGCGCTGTGGCAAAGCAGTATTTGTACTGCGCCACACAGGAAAGATTAGGTCCTTTGTGGGACGATTTTTTTGCTTACTTACCAAATTTACCAATTGAAAGCTCTGCGGTAATAAGTGGCGCAAGGAAACTCGTTGGAGAGCACGACTTTAAAGGGTTTTCAAAAAAAGGGTCCTCTGTTAGGAGTTCGAGACGCAAGTTGTATGAGGTGAGCGTCATGTTTACCCATTCTCGCATGTACTTTTCTTTTGTGGGAAATGGCTTTTTATATGGCATGGTCAGGCTCATGGTAGGCACTTTATTGCAGATTGGGTGGGGTAAACAAGATTTAGATTTCATTGATGAGGTGCTAAGTGGCAATGCGGTGGCTAACTACTCTGTACCCGCCCAAGGTTTGCATCTGGTCAAGGTGTGGCTAGAGCCAGATCCGTTCTTAGAAAGTGTCAAAGCTAACGAACGAGACCTTAGTTAGTGCTTCCTTTAATACAGCTTTTGGTGGATTCGCCGATATTAGGAAGTACTTGTACGTTTTCTTCCTGGGATGGTAGACTGGCCCCCATACTACAGCATCAGTGAAAGAAAGCTGTTCCTCACTGCTTTCGAGCTCGATGTAATGACCAAAAGGTGGAAGTCCCATCTGTTTGACGTTCTCGGTGATAATGTTCTCACCTTCGTTTATCGGGGACTTCAAACGTTCAATGTCTCGAGAAAGAACAAAGACGCAGCCCTCTGTCTTTGTCCACAGGCGCAAGTAATTGATGTTCCTCAAAAACTTTTTCTCAGGAATAAGCACGGGTGAGGACAAATCTGCATCGGCTGAAATGTAGTAGGATTCATCAAAGGTCTCCTTAGGCAAATACCGAAAGACTTTAGTAGTACTGATAACTGTGTTATGATCAAGGTCCTTTACCGACCTTAAGGCTTTCTTTCCAAGTTGAAGCTCCAATCGTTCTATGCCAAGGCCACTAGGTTCCAAACTCAAGCTTTCACATCGGGGACATTTGTCAGGGATGCTGGCAATATACCCGCAGCGATGACATTCTAACCGCTTACTTCTTCGGTGGTAACGAAGAGGAGTACCGCACTCAGGACAGGTTAGTATGTACCCGCAATTCTTACACTGTACTGATGTTGAAAACCCCAACCTGTTAATAAGAAACAGTTGTCTCTTTGTGGGATCATGAACACCTTTAATGTAGGCTAGCATGTCCACGTCTTTTCTGCCTGCCATGCTCACTAATTGTACTTTTGTGGCTGGCTGTGGATAAACAGTATGAACT
>DMVM01000039.1 GCA_003476705.1 Coprothermobacter sp. | reverse complement strand
TAACTGCGGCAGTGGTCGCTTTGGGTTTAAACAGTGCTGCCTACTCAGGTGAAATTTTTAGAGCGGGCATTGAATCCATTGATAGGGGACAAATGGAGGCTGCCAGGGCTGTGGGTATGACTGGAAGCATGGCTATGAGGCTCATCGTTTTACCTCAGGCTTTCCGTGTGGTAATTCCCCCTTTAGTTAATGAGTTTGTGGCTCTACTGAAGGACACATCCTTGGTTTCAGTCATAGGAGTGGCTGACCTCATGCTCAGAAGCAGAAATATGATTTCTTACACAGCTAACGTATTTACGCCTTTGCTGGGTGCTTCTATTCTGTACTTATTAGCTACCATACCAGGATCTCAGCTTTCTGCCTACTTAGAGAGGAGGTTCAAGTTCTAGAAATGATGCCGGTTCTGGAAGCTAAAAACATTGTGAAACGTTTTGGCAAGCACGAGGTTCTAAAAGGGGTAAGCTTGGCTGTTCACCAAAAAGAAATTGTTGTTATCATGGGACCTTCAGGTGGGGGTAAGACTACGCTACTTAGGACGTTAAACCTGCTCGAGGAACCCTCAAATGGTGAGATCTATTTTAGGGGAAAGAACATTGATCCAAGGAGTCGTGATGCCAACGAACTAAGAAAAAAGGTGTCTATGGTTTTTCAGCTTTTCAACCTGTTTAATCATCTTAACGTGCTTCAAAACGTAACCATTGGACCCATAAAGGTCTTAGGCAAATCGCCTCAGGAAGCAGAAAACCAAGCCATGGAAATCTTGCATCGTGTTGGCTTGGCTGAGAAAGCGAAAGCCCTACCTTCTTCTTTGTCGGGTGGCCAAAAACAAAGGGTTGCTATTGCCAGAGCACTTGCCATGGAGCCGGATGTGATACTGTTTGATGAGCCCACGTCTGCCCTGGATCCTGAATACACCAAAGAAGTCTTGGATGTAATGAAGGAATTAGCTGAAGAAGGCATGACCATGGTAGTGGCCACTCATGAAATGGGTTTTGCTAAGGAAGTGAGTACTCGAATAGTGTTTTTAGAGGACGGCCGTGTAATTGAGGACACTGATGCGCATAAGTTCTTCATTGAAGGCCCGCAAACGGAGAGAGCAAGGCAGTTCCTTTCAAAAATCTTAAAAGCATAAAACATTCTTTAAGCGCATGTTATAATGATTTTGTCCTACGATTAAGCAAGGAGGTAGACTAGACATGGAACCTAAAGACTTTATCAGCAAAAGGGGAGCAAGTTTAAAACCGTCTGCTATTAGGGAAATATTCAAGTACTCAGGCGACCCCAGTTTCATTTCTTTCGCAGGTGGCTATCCTGATCCAGACGTTTTTCCTGTGGAAGAGTTAAAAGAAGTGTCAGTGGAAGCACTCGATAAGTACGCTAGGAAGGCTTTGCAGTACAGCGCTACTGAAGGTGTACAGGAACTTCGCCAGTACTTGGTGAAGTTCATGGAGGAAGAGGAAAACGTAAAAGGGCTTGGTGAGGAGAACATCATCATAACCACTGCTAGCCAGCAGTCGCTGTTCTTAGTGGGCTTGGTTCTTATTGACCCCGGTGATGTGGTCATGGTAGAAGCTCCAACGTACCTGGGAGCACTATCTGCTTTCGATCCGTTTGAGCCGGATTACGTTTCAGTGCCTACTGATGACGACGGCATCATCCCTGAAAAACTGGAAGAAATGGTAGTTGACCTAAAGAAGAAGGGGAAGAAAATTAAATTCCTCTATGTCATACCCACATTCCAGAACCCTGCTGGTTACACGCTCAGTTTGGAAAGAAGAAAACGTATAGTAGAGATTGCCGAAGAGCAGGATTTCCTCATTGTGGAAGATGACCCCTACAGCTACTTGGTGTATGAGGGCGAAAGGCCACCCTGCGTAAAGTCTTTTGATAAGAGCGACCATGTGATTTACCTCAGCACATTCTCGAAGACCTTTGTGCCGGGATTCCGTCTTGGTTGGATTGTAGCTCACAAAGACATCATTCGCAGGATTGCCATTTCTAAGCAGGCAGCTGACTTGTGCACCGGCGCTTACATGCAGTACATAACCTACCTTTACATGCAGAAAGGTCATTTTATGAAACATATTGACACCATGAGAGACATTTACAAGGTAAAACATGCAGCCATGTTAGAAGCACTGGAGAAGTACATGTCTGATATTCCCGGCGTTTACTGGAGTAAGCCGAAAGGCGGATTTTTCGTGTGGCTAGTCCTTCCAGAAACAGTGGACTGCGACCAATTGTTTGAAAAAGCCATTGAGCACAAGGTTGTTTACGTGAGAGGTTCAGCTTTCTTCGCAGATGGACAAGGAAAGAACACCGCACGTTTGAACTTTAGCCAACCCAAAGTTGAAGACATCGACAAAGGAATCAAAATACTTGCAGACGTAATCAAGGAAACAATGGGCATTAAGTAGTCCAGACAACAGGAAAACTACTTAAAGATTTCTCTTTCTTTTTGAGGCCCCGCAAGGTGGGGCCCTCTATTATTTAATGCTATAATTATCGTGTTTTAGAATCACTCTAATAGGAGGTTGAGAGAAATGCTGCTGAAAGACAGAGTTGCTATCATTACAGGTGGAGGTTCGGGTTTTGGCAGAGCCACTGCTCTTTTGTTTGCCAAAGAAGGCGCCAAAGTGACTGTGGTGGACTATGTGGAAGAGTCTGCGATTAAAGTTGCAGACGAAATTAAATCCGTGGGTGGTGAATCTATTGCTGTAAAAGCCGATGTCTCCGATGAAAAGGATGTAAAGCATTTTGTAGACGAAACAATACGAGCATTCGGCAAGTTGGATATCGTTTTCAACAATGCGGGTATCTACATCCCCGGTAACGCCGAACAGCAGAAGGTAGAAGATTGGAATAGAGTGCTGGATGTGAACCTGAAAGGCGTATTTCTTGGATGCAAGTATGCTATTCCTCATATGAAAGAAAACGGTGGCGGTGTCATCATAAACACAGCTTCTGCTGCGGCTTTGATTGGCTTCCCTGAAGCTATTGCATACGCAGCGTCCAAAGGTGGAGTGGTTTCTCTCACAAGAGCAGTTGCTTTGGACTATGCAAAGTTCAATATAAGAGCAAACTGCATATGCCCTGGCACTTCAGAGACTGCCATTACTAAGGATGTACTTGCTGATCCTCAACTTCGTGCTATGTTTTTGGCTCCTATACCACTGGGGAGGTTTGGACAAGCAGATGATATTGCCAACGCTGCGTTGTTCCTGGCATCAGACTTGTCGGCCTATATCACCGGTGCTGTGTTACCCGTAGATGGTGGTTGGACTATGGCTTAGTCGGGAAAACCCAACCCGGTAAAGTGTCTTTAGCAACTACCCCGCCCGTCATACTTGTACACATTATGACGGGCTTTTCTTAATTCAGGTCGGCTTGTACACCAGTGGTAAGCGTGGTGGTGTATTCACAAATGTTTGTCACGTAGTCTCCCATGCGCTCTAAGTGCTTTGCAGCTAGCATTAGATCTATGGTTTCCTCAAGCTTTAGGTTTTCCTGACCACTTCTTAACCTCTTCTTCAAATCAGCGTAGATGGTATCTAGTACATCGTCTTTCTTAGCAACTTGCTTTGCTACCTCCGGATCACGGTTTATAAAAGCATCAATAGCTTCATCAAGCATTTCTATAACGATTTCACCCATGCGCTTGAAGGTGAGTGCGTAAAAATCATAGCTTTCACTGGGGACTGTAGGATCAATTGCGATGCGAGCCACATTCATGGAATGGTCAACTAGCCTTTCAATGTCCTGGGCTATTTTACCTATGATAATCACTGATGCGATGTCATCTGGACATTCCATTGCTACTTGTAGAACCACTTCTTGAATGTCTCTGTTCAGTTCATCTACTTTTTGGTCAAGCGCCAGCACTGCATTGGCGTTAGCGGGGCTTTTCCTTTCAACCGCATCTAATACCGACCTACAGGTGTCGCGAGCTAAGGAAGAGAGATAAATTAGACGTTCTTCAAGTAATTTGGTTGTTGACTTCACAAAGAAGATTATACCTCCACTTGCACTATCTATTTGTTAAGCTTTCCTAAGGGCAACATTTACTTTCAAACCATGGGGTTCGTTGGGTTCTAACCATAATCTACCGTCATGGAATTTAACCACTTCCAAAGCAATGCCCAGGCCAAGGCCCAATCCGTCAGCCTTGCTAGTTGCTCTGTAAAAATCTTTGAACACTTTTTCTCGCTGTTCCTCTGGAATTCCTTCTCCTTCGTCGGCAACTGTTATTAAGACGTTTTCTTTTTGTTCCTGCAGGGTAACAGTTATTTTTGTCTTTTCAGGGCTGTACTTTAAGGCATTATCTAACAAGTTTAAGAAAAGGGACTTTAACAGACTTTTACTTCCCTCTACGAATATGCTGTGACTTGGTATTTCTGCTTCGATGGAGACTCTCTTGTTGTCAGCAAGCACACTCATCTGCCAAATGACTTCACTGAGCAAATTAACAATGTTTACCTTATCCATGCGATCTACCAAGCCACGATCCATCTTGATCAGCAGTGCTAAATCGCTGGTCAGCTGATTCAACCTGTCCATCTCGTCTATGATACGTGTGGTAAGATCTTTTCGCTGCAGAGGGTCTTCTTCCTCCTCCAAAAGCTCTAGCATGAGCCTAACCGAACTCAAAGGTGTTTTAAGTTCGTGGAGCATTTTTTGGTAAAGTTCGACATCTTCTTTTGTGCTTCCATGGGTACATTCCTCAATGGTTCCGATGGTCTCACCGTTTGTTCGCTTAAGGATCATGTAATAGGATCTTTTTTCGGCTGAGGGTGTCAGGTAAAAGGGTGTTGACGCAGTACCTTCCTTTTTGCAGGTTTGTAGTGCATCGATGACTTTGTGATCCCTGAAGACCTCGTAAAGAAATCTTTCCAGAGGCGTCTTACCCACTAAAGATTCGAAAAGCCCATTGTATCTGATTATCCTAAAATCATCGTCGAGCACGAAGACAGGTACGGGCAGGTTTTCCAATAAGTCTTTAGCCACGTTCTCTTCACTTCGTCTGTCATGTGAGGAGACCGTTTGGAACAACACTACTACAGAAGCTAGGGCACATAGGACAACTATTAGAATTGCGAGATCGGCACCAGCCATGGCGACTATTCCTTCCTTACGTCGCCGTTAAACTTGTATCCCACACCTCTCACAGTAAGTATGTATTTTGGTTCGTTTGGATTGGGTTCTATTTTGTCTCTGAGCCACTTAATATGAACGTCCAACGTGCGCTTATCTCCGTAGTAGTCAGCACCCCAGATTTCATTTAGCAGATACTCCCGAGCCAGCACCTCGCCAGCCCTTGACATGAGTATGCGCAAAAGCTCAAATTGTTTTTTGGGCAACAGGTATGACCGATTGTTCACCCTGAGCTCATGGCCGCGTAAATCCAGGGCAATGTCGTCGCAAACCAGTCTCCTTTCTCCCACTGTTTTTTTCATGCCATAAGTGCGTCTAAGCACTGCCCTGACTCTGGCCACTAACTCAGGTAGGCTGAAAGGCTTTGTGATGTAGTCGTCAGCGCCAAGTTCCAATCCCAGAATTCGGTCTACTTCTTCTTCACGTGCTGTAACTACAATTATGGGGGTGTCATACTGGCTTCTTATCTCCTTAAGTATTTCCTTGCCATCTACCAGAGGTAACATTAGATCAAGTAAGACCAGGTTTGGCTGGTGTGCATAGAACTTCTCTAAAGCTTCTTTGCCGTTCATTGCTTTAATGACTTTAAAGCCTTCTTTGGTAAGCTTTCGTTCGATGGCGTCCAGAATGTTTCGGTCGTCTTCCACGACTAGGATAGTTTCTGATTGGTTCTCCATATTAGTACCACCACCTTCTTCTTAATAATGTTAACTTAACAGTGTTAAAAATGCAATAGAATATCGCGCAACCTGTTATAAAATGAAAAAAATGGAGTGGTTAGAATATGCTGTCGGATTATGAGGCAGTAGCGAAACTGTTGAAAAGCTCAGAACATGCCGTCGTTCTTGCTGGTGCTGGTATAAGCACTGAGAGTGGTATAGCCGATTACAGGGGTCCTCAAGGGCTCTGGAAAAAATATGATCCCATAAAGTACGTGAGTAGATCCACCTTTGAAACAGATACGAAGGCGTTTTGGGAGTTCAATTTACCCATGTGGATGCAGTACAAAGCAGCAAAGCCCAATAAAGCTCATTTCCTCGTTGCTGAGTTAGAGAGGCTTGGATTCACAAAGGCGGTAATCACACAGAACATTGATGGACTTCACAAGAGGGCTGGCAGCAAGAATGTGTACGAAGTCCATGGCAATCTTGAAACAGTTACTTGTTTGCGATGCCACAAGGAATACCCTTTGGAAGAAGCTTGGAAGCAATTCAACGATGGTAACATACCTCAATGCAGCTGCGGAGGACTATTACGTCCCAATGTGGTTCTTTTCGAAGATCCCATGCCCGATACGTTTTTCCAAGCAGTCAGGGAAGTGGAATTAAGCGATCTAATGATAGTTATGGGAAGTAGTCTTGAGGTCTATCCCGTGGCCCAGCTGCCTGCCATGGTAACTAAATTGGTGGTCGTGAACCTGCTACCAACCCCTTATGACGACAGGGCAGACTACGTTTTCCACGAGAGTACCGGAGAGTTCTCTGAAAAGTTAGCTTCTGTCTTGGGCATTGAGTTACCTTGAAGTGAGATGTTGTGTGCATTGCACATGTGGCATGTAAAGAGGGTAAAATTACCAAATAATGCCAGTTCTGGGTTATGTTGTTTTTTAATCAATGATTAATCAGGAGGTTAATGTGCGGAAAATACTGGTTGCAAACGATGACGGCATTTTTGCAGAAGGTATAAATATTTTGGTGACACATCTTCTCAAATGGGGAAAGGCAGAAATAACTGTGGTAGCTCCTGATAGGACAAAGAATGCTACCAGTCACTCTCTTACCTTGGATTCCATCCTACGACTTAGAAAAGTGTTTATGCCCAACGGCTACGAGGGTTATACTGTGGTAGATGGTTCACCTGCTGACTGT
>DMVM01000089.1 GCA_003476705.1 Coprothermobacter sp. | reverse complement strand
GACAGGACACGTCTAGAAATATTGAGTTTGTTGAATGACGGAGAAAAGTGTGCGTGCAAGCTACTTGAAAAGCTTTCTATTAGCCAACCTACCTTATCCCATCACATGAAAATCCTCTGTGACTCCGGTTTGGTGAAAAGCAGAAACGAGGGAAAGTGGGTTCACTATTCCATCGACCCTGCTGGCTTCGCCTTAGCTCAACAATTCTTGGATCAATAGAGCCGCTTTAACATAGCGGATCCAGTGTGTTGTTCTAACAGCATAGCCAGGAAGGATAAAAAGGGTTGATCGCTGTGCAGGTATTGGCTGCTATCTGGTCATTTATTCAGAATGAAGTACTGGGCATGAAATGGCTCAGCAGCGCTGTCTATAACGTTCTTAATGCCTTTGGTTTAGACGTCACTACAAGAGTTGGTGGCATGATTCATTTTTTTGTTTATGATCTGCTGAAAATCTTTCTGCTTTTATCAGTCCTTATCTTTGTAATATCCTATGTCCAAAGCTATTTCCCACCGGAAAGGACAAAGAAAATTGTCGGCCGTTTCCACGGAATATGGGCGAACATTCTTGCGGCTCTACTTGGTACTGTTACTCCTTTTTGTTCTTGTTCCTCTATACCGCTTTTCATTGGATTCACTAACGCAGGCCTTCCCGTTGGAGTTACTTTTTCTTTTCTTATTTCGTCACCTTTGGTGGATCTCGGATCTTTGGTCTTGCTAATGAGCATTTTCGGCTTCAGAGTGGCTGTAATGTATGTGCTTGTTGGCGTTCTTCTTGCCGTGGTAGGCGGAACTCTTATCGAGGTTTTTGGCATGGATAAGCACGTTTACTCGTTTGTAAAAGATACCAAAGCAGTGGACATTGACCCTCCAAGCTTAACCGTGACTGACCGCCTTATCTACGCACGAGATCAGGTAAGGGATATTGTGCACCGTGTGGGCCTGTATGTCGTAATCGGCGTGGCTATTGGTGCTGTTATCCATAACGTTATTCCTGCTATCTGGATATCTTCTATCCTCGGTCGCAAGAACAACGGAGCTATCATTCTTGCAACTCTTGTGGGTGTACCCGTGTACGGAGACATCTTTGGCTCCATCCCTATAGCTGAGAGCCTTTTTGCCAAAGGCGCAGGTTTGGGCACGGTATTGTCTTTCATGATGGCAGTAACGGCACTTAGTTTACCTTCTATGGTTATGCTAAGCAAGGTTGTAAAACCCAAATTGCTGGGTTTGTTCATTGCCATAGTAACCGGTGGCATCATGCTTATAGGCTACATTTTTAATGTGTTTCAAGCAATATTGATTTGATATATTGTTCGAAAACATTTCAGAACGAAAGGTGAGTGTAAACTGTGGAGATGCGTAAAGGGAAACCAGAGGATCAAACGACCAACTTCAGTGAAGGAACTCCAAATCTGGGTCACGAGCAGGAGAATTGTGCTCGTAACGATTCAAATCCGGCTGTTGTGTCTGTTAAGGTGCTAGGTCCGGGATGTGCGCGATGCAAGGCGCTGGAGGAGAATACCAAGTCGGCTTTGGATAGGCTGGGAGTCAAAGCAAATTTTGACCATGTTACGGACTTTTCTCAAATTGCAGCTTATGGAATCATGAGCACTCCGGCTCTTGTTATCAATGAAAAGGTTGTTTCCTTTGGCAAAGTTTTGAGTGCTGAAGAGGTCGTAAAGATATTGACATCTGAGCTACAACTTTAGATGTACTTTAGTTTGTTTTCCTGACAAAAGGTCGCTTTGCACAAAACTTTTCGCTGTGAGTTGATATATAAACGACTGTATATGGTGTGACTTGATGTCTAGTCGGCGACAGGTACGCGATATGTGTTTATGTCAACTCCGCTTAGTTGGATAGGATGCTACTACGAAAAAATTGACTTTAAAACTTAGAACGGAGACAATATTGCTGATAAATTTACGGAAAAAGAGTTCTTTGACGTAGTACAGAAGGCAAAGATGGACAAGTCTGTTTACTTATTAAAGAACGGATACGATACGGTAGTGGGGAAAAAGGTAGCAGCTGTCTGACGGGCAAAGGCAAAGGATTGCCATAGCGAGAGCCATAATAAGGCAGCAAAAGATTTTGGTGCTTGCTGAAGCGGCATCAGGAGTGGATTCACAAACAGGACAAACAGAAGAAGAGATATTTGATGAACTAAAAGGGGAAGGCATGAGCTTAATAATCATTTCTCACAGGCTTTCCATTATAAGAAAAGCGGATAGGTGCTAGTACTCAATGAAGGACGCGTGACAGAGAAATAAAACATGGCCAGCTTTTGCGTATACAAGGACATTATTCAAAGCAGAATTAGTTGTGTAAACTTGAAAGGGCCACTTAGAAGTGGCCCCTTCAAGTTTCTTAAGGCAGGTTTCTTTATATCGGTGCTCCGAAAACTTCTGCTTCTTCTACAAGTCCAAGCCTCTTTAGGTGCATTTTTGTAGGGACACCTTCTTTAGACCAGCCTCTTGCCATGTAGTACTGATCCAGCATGGTCTGAAGTTCTTCTTCAGAAACATAGCTTCCCTTGGTTACACCGTTGGATATGGGTTCATGGGTAACGCGGTACGGTAGGTAATCGTCACTTCTTGTAAAACCTTCTCGTATGTTGAAGAGTTTCTGCAGGTTGTAAATTCTTTCACCTATGGCCATGAGTTGTTCAATCGTAAACCTTATGCCTGTTACCGCTTCTATGGCGTCCAAAACATCTTCTTCCAACCAGAAAAGGCTACGTGAGAATTTGCATAAACCAAGGACATCGTATACGGTCATGAAATCTTCACCGGTCTTTACTTCGTAGCCTTTCCATTCTGAAGAGAGCCTATCAATGTTGCTAAATTCCCAGAAAGAACCTGTAAGCTCAGGGGCATAAATTCCACCTGTGAGATGGCAAGCACCTCTGACCGAAACTGCTAAAGCCAATGCCATGCCTTTGAGGCCTCTAACATCGTAAGCAGGTGGTTCTAAACCCTTAACCTCCAGAGCAAATTTCTCAGAACCTTTACCAAGCTTGCGAGAAGCTTCTTTGACACCGTTGGATAGAAGTTCTCCCAATTTTCCTTCTCGATTAGCGAGTTTTTCCATGGCTGCTACGGCAGCATCGCTGTTTCCGAACCTTAAGTCGAGGCCATCGGTGTCTTCTTTTGTGAGCAGACCTCTTTCATAGGCTTCCATGGCCCATGCAAGAGTGACTCCGGCGGAAATACCATCAAGACCTGCCCTATCGCAGATGCTATTGAGTTTTGCTGTGACTTCTATGTCATCTATGCCCAGCGCACCACCTAAGGAATAGAGAAGCTCGTATTCCACCCCTTCAACGCGTAATGGTGCATATTTGCCTTCTTTAAAGACAATATGTCTACCACAGGGTTTATTGCAGTTCGGGCAAGGGTGGTGTTTTTCCGTATACAGGGGAGCCCAGTAATATGGATCTAAGGGTGACTTGCCATCAGGGTGAGCGTTAAAGCTGTCTTCAAAATAGCTCTGTTGCCAATTTTTAACAGGGAAAACACCCATTATCTTGTTCACCCATTCGTAGAATTCACCAGACCCATATTTCATATCAAGCTCTTGTACGGGGGTGCCGACTATTTTTTGGTTCCATTTCTTTATGGTTTCTCGCAAAGCTTTTACGTTGGCATAGGGGATGTTCTTAGTTCCCCTCACAGCTATGGCTTTTAGCATCTTGTTGCCCATCACAGCTCCGCCGCCAGCTCTGCCTGCTTGCCTTTCTTCAAAGTCAACGCCGGAAATCTTAGAAAGTTTCTCGCCAGCATACCCAATGGCAGCAGTTCTTACGTTTCCAAGTTCTGCCTTTAAAAGCTCTTGTGTTTCTATGGCGTCTTTCCCCCAAAGATGGGAAGCGTCTCTTATTTCAACGTGGTCGTCGTCAATGAACAAGTAAACAGGTTTGTCGCTTTTCCCTTTTATGACTAATGCATCGTAGCCGGCTTTCTTAAGCTCGACTCCCAAGTATGCACCCGCTACGCTTCTCCCGAAGCCGTTAGTGAGAGGTGACTTGAAGGTGAGAGTGGTCTTAGAAGCGGTGGGAAGACCACTGCCAACCAAAAGTCCTGGTGCTATGACAAGAACATTCTCCTCAGAAAGAGCATCTATTTGGGGTCTGATTTGGTCAAAAAGCAAACGTGTCGCTAGGCCCAAGCCCCCAAGATAATCGTACATTGTTTTGTCTTCGATAGGTCGCACTTCCACTGTTTTAGAGGAAAGATCGACCTCAAGTACCTTACCCAATGTGCCTTTCACAGTTACCTACCTCCCTATGACTTGTTGCTTAAACTACTATTAAAGATAACACTTTTTAGTGTTGTTCTGTACTTTTCCTGATAGGGGAAAAACCGGAGGGCTTTTAAGTTGTCTATGTCATGGGAATTATCAAAACCTTAAAGAAGTGGGACCCTGACATCAGAGATCCCACTTCTTTAACATAGGAGGTGATTAGACTCTTTCTACGATCAGAGCAATCCCTTGTCCGCCACCGATACAAAGAGAAACACAACCAAGTTTGGCTTGGCGATTTCGTAGTTCATGAAGTATTTTTGTGACGAGCATGGCACCCGATGCTCCAATGGGGTGACCCAAAGCTACTGCACCACCATTGACATTAAGTTTTTCTTCAGGGATGCCGAGTTCTTTCTTTACCACAATGGCAATGGCTGCAAATGCTTCGTTTATTTCAAATAGATCAATATCATCAATAGAAAGAGAAGCTTTTTCTAATGCATCTTTCACAGCAGGTATGGGTGCTATGCCGAAGAAATTGGGGTCCACTGCGGAAACAGCG
>DMVM01000104.1 GCA_003476705.1 Coprothermobacter sp. | reverse complement strand
ATAGTTATCGAAGAACGGAAGTATATCTTCCGAGTAAGCCTCCCTGTGAGATGCATACCCCTGGCATCTCACCCACCTCCTTTCCTCACCACACCTACAAAGGGACGGTTACCCCCACCGTCCCTTTTCTTTTTATGTATTTGTCTATTGAAGTTTGTTCACAGCAATCTGTCCGTTTACCATAACGAACAGTGGCTTTCCGTCAACAGACAGTGGATCTCCCTCCCAAAGTACTAGATCGGCATCCTTACCAGGTTCAATGGATCCCAAGCGCTCATCCAATCCCAGAATCTTTGCAGCATTGATGGTTATGGATTTTATACCTTCATCGTAGGGCAGGCCGTACTTTACAGCCAAGCCCACAGTCAGAGGAAGGAACTGTATGGGAATTACAGGATGATCTGTCATTATAGCGAAGAGAACGCCGTGCTTATGGAGTACTGCAGGTGTTTCGAAACTCTTGTTCATGAGCTCCACTTTGCTTCTGTTGGTTAAGTTTGGTCCAACAATACAGGGGAACTTGGATTCAGCAATTTCCTCAGGTACTAAGTGTCCTTCAGTGCAGTGGTCAATGGTTATGTTTATGTCGAACTCTCTAGCTATTCTAATAGCGGTTAGTATGTCATCGGCCCTATGAGCATGGATCTTCATGGGGATTTCCTTACGAAGTACCATGCAAAGATGTTCCATACCCAAGTCAAAATCAGGTTGTTTTTCGGGCTCATTGGCGGATTTTTCTTTCTTTTCCATGTAAGATTTAGCTTTGAGTAGTGCTTGCCTCATCAGTGATGCTGTGGCCATTCTGGTTACTGGAGACTTCTTCATGTCCCTGTAGACCCTTTTGGGGTTTTCACCAGTAGCAGCTTTCAATGCAACGGGGTCTTTAATAACCATCTTGTCAATGGCTTTTCCAAAGGGCTTGAAAACGCAAGCTGTGCCTCCTATGACATTTGCAGAACCAGGAGCAGCACAAATCGTGGTTACGCCACCTTCTAAAGCATCTTTGACGCCCTGTTCCATGGGATTGATTCCGTCAATAGCTCTAAGGTAGGGTGTTACAGGGTCTACCCATTCGTTGTAGTCCGCTCCTTCCCATCCGAAACCTTCTTCAGAAATGCCTACGTGTGTGTGAGCATCAATGAATCCAGGCATCAACGTCAAACCTTTGCCGTCTACAACATTTGCTCCTTCTACTTGAATGTCTCCTGCAGAAACCTGGCTAATTTTGCCGTCTTCCACCAGAACACTGCCTTTGTCAATAACACCATGGGAAACTGTGTAAACCTTGACGTTAGTAATGAGTACCTTCACACTTACACCTCCCAAATGCGGTAAGTAATATTAGTTAGCACAGTTAAATATTAGCACTTATTAGAACTCAGAATAATGCAAGGACAACAGGGAGCAGACCAACTACGAACACGGCCATGAACAGTTTGTTGTACAGAGCTCCCGCTCTTGCTTCAAAGTAGTCCCGTGACAGTATCAAACACAAATGTGTGGGGCTGGCCATTACACCTATGAAGGCAAAAATGAATGCCAAGTTAAGCATGGCGACACGATTTGCAGGTGTGGTGAGTCCGATAAGTAAGGGTAGTGACGTGCCAACACCGGCTTGGGTTAAGCCAGTTATCATTGAAACTACAAAAGGAAGGGCGATAAAAAATACAATGGTAGGTAAATGCAAAGCGTTCAGAGTCGAAGCCACAGCTTCATTGGCACCCGTGGACTCCAAAATGTTAGCAAAGTAGTACACTGCGGGGATTATAGCTAGCATTTTCCACTTTAGGGCTTCACTAAGCAATGTTCCCATCTTGGGTAACGCCTTAGCGTGTAAAACGTATATGAAAGCGCAAGCGAAAAGTATGGCTATGGGCACTGTAAAGTCATTCTTTATAGTAACGCCTGCCACAATAACCGCTAAGAGAGGTCCTAAATCCAAGATAACCTCTCTCCACGAAGGGTTCTGAAATCTCACCGAGGGTAAGGAGAAACCGAATACCAAAACCCAACCAACTACTATCATCAAAAGTGGTATGTACCAATTCATTTGGGCTAAATGTCCTGGTGTGATGCCCATAAGCATGGCTGCCATTAAAGTGCCTGGGTATACAGGCAAGATAGGCTCCCAAATGTGGCGAAACCAAAAATTTATGAACGCCTTTTCTTGGTTAGATACCGCTGAATTTTCCAATGTTTCTGCTACTAATGGAGCAGAAAATCTAGCCCCTCCAGGTGAGGGGAGTAGCCCCATAATTGCAGGCATTACCGCACTTGTTAGCCTGTAATCTCCGAGCATTTTGATAAAATTGTGAGTCAGTCTCCCCAAAGCACCACTACGGCGTAAAAACACTTCGTACAAAGACATTAAGTAAAGCGTTAGCAGCACGGCCACCGTGCGCTGGGCAAATAAGCTTTCTAAGAACCCTTTGCCTAAATCTGCAGAAGACAATCCCCCTATAAAACCCAGAAATAATGTGGCACCTAAAAACAATAGATAAAGATCTACCTTGTCAAGCAGCAGGATAATAACTACAAAGACTACTAAGAGCCACAACGCCAAATTCATTATTGAATTATATGACACCTTCCATTTGCTTGTAAAGATGCCGTCACTTTTTGTATTAAGCGTTTCTCTATGCTGTTTATCAAGAATCTATACTGATTACCTGGTTACGGATTTGGTGTTCCAGGTGGACGTCTAGATGTCTTTGTCTTGTCCACTTCGTCCAAGTGGGCTTTTCTGTTGTAACAGGCCGTAGCGAACCGTTCAAGTATGGCAGGGAAATCACTGTCCTCGATTAATTCTTTTATGCGTTCGTCTTTTTTCATTTCCTCTGGAATAATGTAATATGGGGGTTTTGTGGAGTCAAACTTTATCTGAAACACTGCTTTGGGAGTGTAATCGGGCAGTATTTTACTTAGAAGCTTTTGCGCTATTTGGCTGAAAAGATCGCTAACTTCAATGGTAGTTTCCGTTTTGGACAATTTGTCCCTGAATTCTGCTGCTAGTTCCTTTTCGAATTGGACAAATGATTTCATAGCATCACCCCTTTTAACTAGCTACTTATATCATACCCCGAATAAGGCGGTCATGAGAAACCATCATCGGGTAAAATAAATAGAAGATGGAAAGAGCTCATACTTCAACGTTATGGCAAGTAATCTCTGATTTAGGGAACCCCATGGTGTGGGGGCCCTTTTTGTTCGTCTTGCTTATGTGGATAAAAGGGCTTTCACTAAACCACATATTACTTTCGTTGGTTATATTCTTACTGACTGTGGGAGCGGTTTCTGCCATAACCTTCAACCTGGCTCGAAGCAGACAGCTTTTGGACACCAGAGACTTAATAGAACGTGAAATAAGATCCTTACCCTATTTTTGTACGTTTTTGGCTTACATGGTTGTTGCCGCGATTTTTAACCGTCAGGAGTGGTCGCCAAAATGGTTGGTATTCCTGACTTCTACCATGGGCATTGGCTTGGGCATATGCGGGTTTATAAACCTTTTCTGGAAGGTCTCTTTTCACACATTTGCTTCATCAGCCATGGCAACCATGTTCTTCATGGTCACCAACAGTTGGTGGAGTTTGGCGTTGCTGTTATTAGTTAGTTTGATTATCGGCTGGTCAAGAATCCAGCTGGGTGTACATACGCCCATGCAGGTGCTCATAGGTTTTCTGTTAGGCCTCTCTTTGCCCATATTGTGTGCAATGAGTTATTTAGGAGGTTTTCTGTGGACATAAGAGCCATACCGGATAAAATGTTAAGAGCAAAAGCACAAAGAGTAAAGTCTTTTACCGAAGAAGATCGAAAGATTGTGGAGGATATGTTCCGCCTCATGAAAGAAAGCGAAGTAGAAGGCGTGGGGTTGGCTGCACCTCAGGTGGGTATATCTAAACGCTTCGTAGTTATAGACTTGGATGAGTTCCATGAGGTGCTAATCAACCCAAGGTGGGAACCTTTGGGCAAGGAGAAAGAAGAAGACATTGAAGGCTGCTTATCGGTCCCAGGAGTTTACGGTCCCGTGGAAAGGTTTAAGAAAATAAAAGTGAGTTTTACAAATCTCTATGGCGAGAAAATCACCTTAAAGCTTGACGGCATGCTCAGCCGGGTGGTACAGCATGAGGTAGACCATCTGGATGGTGTGTTGTTCATCGACAAAATCACGGATTGGGACCGCATTGAAGTCATGCCACTGGCATTGCATTATCCAGGAGTCGTGGAGCTCCTAAAGGAACACGATCGATGAAGATAGCTTTCTTTTCCTCTGGGACTTTCGGTCTTCCAGTTTTGGAGGAGCTAAAGAAAGAGAATCATGAAATTGTGTTGATCACAAAAGTTGACGCTCCTTCAGGTCGAGGCTTAAAGTTGCAGCCTTCGCCTCCTGCTGTCGTGGCTGAGGTACTTCAGATTCCCATTGTAAAGGTGAACTCACTAAAAAGCGATTTTATAGAGTGGTATTTTAAGCAGGGATTTGATGTAGCCATTGTCGTGGACTTCGGTTTTTACATTCCCAAACAATTATTCCAAGCTGATAAGCCTGTCATGGTAAACATTCACCCCTCACTGCTGCCAAAATACAGGGGACCTAATCCCATACGAAGAGCTATTTGGAGCGGCGAACTCGAGACAGGCGTAACCCTGATAAAGATCGCAGAAAAAATGGATGAAGGTGATATTTATCTCCATGAACGTGTAATTATTGACCCAGACGATGACTATATGTCCCTTACTCCGAAACTGCAGCATGTTGCTCTGGAATTGCTAGAGAAGTTCTTCTTGGAGCTACAAAAGGGAAATTTACGCGCTTTCCCCCAGTTGGGAGATCCTTCTTATGCTCCAAAGTTTACACCTGATGAGTTATGGATTAACTGGCAAAGACCAGCTCATGACATACAAAGTCAGGTACGTGCTTTAGCTGATGTAGGAGCAAAAACAACTTTGGAGTCAAAGCTGGTAAAGGTCTTCAAAGTTCGCATAAGCAGAGGGAAAGACTTACTGCCACCAGGTCACTATGTGGCTGATAAAGAAAGCCTTTACGTTGGTACTGGGCAAGATTCGCTGGAAATACTGAGTTTGCAACTGGAAGGAAGAAAAAAGCAGGACGCTGCATCGTTCGTAAATGGCCTTAGGGAAAAAGAAGGTGTGTTTGGTGCTTGACCTATTGGCCATATTACCTGGTATTGTACTTTTTATCTATTATGTAGCAGTACTTCTCATAAACAGTGGCCTCTATAACACTTGGTCCAGAGAAGTAGTACCACTCAGGGAGCGCCTTAGTGACGTGTTTCCGCAACTTCTTCCGTGGAACTCGCTTCTGCGTTTTAAGGTTAGACCTGACATTGTTTTTCCTTATGTGGATCCGCAAAACGATTTTGTCTATTTTCCCGAACGCATGCTCATGCACAACAATGTGTGGAATCTCAATTTGATTTCCAGAGGCGTGGGTGAGGCTTTGCAAATGCGGAGTAGCTTTTGGTATGTTTACTACAAGGCTAAGCCGGTGCTACGTTGGATTTTTTTGGTGGGTTTCTTTTGTTCGCTCATTTTTGGTGCCACTAAGGCTTTGTATTTTTTCGCGGTACTAGGTGTCCTTCTTGATTACGCAAGTTATATATTCTCAGTAGATGCTCTAAACAGATCCAAGTTGGTTTTGGCACATTACTCACCTGAAGTGGCTAATCACATAAGGCTTCTACCACCCAGTTTCATATTTGAATCTTTGGGTGAACCCTACCGCATTTTGCGGTACGTGGTGTTTCATTTGAGGTGGCGGAACCTATGATATTTTTCCTTTATACCATTTTGGCGTTGTTTACCTTTATGTTTTTTTTGATGCTGTTTCTTCCGTTAAGTTTCTTGAGTGTGGCCATAATTACACTCATAAACGCACCTGTTCAACTGTTCTACTTATTGACCCACCCGGAAGTTAGGAAGAACCACGCTCTGGAACACGCAACCATACACGTATTGGAAGAGCTTGTGCCTGTGAAGCTTTCAGGTGTGAGTAACCCCAATGGGTTCATCATACAGGGTGTAAGTGATCCGTATTTGGTGCTACAGGCCGCACACGAGGCAAAGAGGCGCTTGCTGAGTGATGAGAAAGACTTAGCTGTGCATCCTCAGTGCGGTACCACGTCCGTGGTTACGGCATTAGTATTTGCAATATTGTTCATCGTGTTTTCCATATTTTTTGGTCTATTCTCATTTGTTAATCTTTTGCTTTCACTAGTGCTCGGCGCAATATTGGGTAACGTCTTAAGCCCTTGGGTACAACGTTACATTACCACCGACTGGCGTGTGCATGATGTGGAAATAGAAAATGCAGAATTAATAATTAGAGGGTGGTCCGCTCATGGAGTTTTTGTGCACACAAGGAAGGGGGATGTTAAATGGTCCATAAGGTAAGCATGCTCCTCATATTATTTTGCTTGCTCGTAACGCTGCCTGCAGGAGCACAGAATGTGGGACGAGTTCCTGTGGTCACAGGTTTAACGGTAAATCAAGCTTTGGAGGAGATTGCTAAAGGAAAATATGCTGCTTCAGTGGAGTACGAGTATGCGACTGTGGCTCCAGGTGTTGTGATTGCCCAAAGCCCTGACGGCGGCATCTTAGCACCAGCTGGGCAACAGGTCAAACTCATTGTCTCAAAGGGGTTAAAACTGGTGGAAGTTCCGAACGTGGTAGGCGTTGCTGCTGCTGACGCCATCGACAAGATTAAGGATTTGAACCTACGAATAGGAACCATTACAGAGGTGCAGACCGGAGATCGCTTTGTTGTTAAAAGCCAAGATCCAACTCCGGGTAAGCTAACCGTGGTTGGTGACGTGGTGAATATAACCGTCGGTATACCAAAACTGGTGCGTGTTCCTCCTTTAATCGGGTTAACCCTGGAAAAAGCTAGCTCCAGCGTAGAAGCTGCCGGGCTCAAAGTGGGCGAGATAAAGCGCACAGCTACTACAAGCACCGATTTGGAAATTGTAAAAACACAGAACCCGCGGAGCGGTGTGTACCGTTATGAGGGAACACCCGTGGATATCGAGGTCTGGTCACCAAAATGAGGGCTTTACTCTTAGGCAGGGTGTTGCGAAGAGAACGGTATAACGTGCTAGTTTCTTATGAAAACAGCGTTTATTTGGGTTTAGTAAAAAAGAAGGTTTGGGAACAAGAGAAAGTTTTGGTCAACGATCGCGTCTGGTTTGAGCTAATTACTGATTCGGAAGTATCTGTTGAACGTACAGGTGGCAGGAAGAATTATTTTCTCAGGCCACCTGTGGCGAATTTGGATTTACTCGTTTATGTCCATTCTTTCAAGAATCCTCAGTGTGATGTAAGATATCTAGATCTTACGCTGGGATTAGCGACTCTACAAAGCATATCCGTTTTGGTCTTGTTTCACAAAGCCGACCTCCTTCGCGATGAAGATATTCAGCCTTGGACCAACTTATACACCAGCCTGGGATATGACGTCATGGTGACGTCAGTGTACTATGATTTGTCTGCGCTAAAGGAGCGGTTGCGTGGAAAAACACTTCTCTTAAGCGGTCCCACAGGTGTTGGGAAAAGCAGTCTGGTAAAGGCTCTTTGGAAGGATGCGCCGGTGCGTGTGGGCGACATCTCTAGAGTTGGTCGCGGTAAGCACACTACCAGTTGGGTAGAGCTGTTGCCTCTAGATGGTACTTACGTTGTAGACGCCCCTGGTTTTTCTCTTTTGGAAATGCCTGCAATGAATCCTTGGGATATCCAGCGCATGTTTCCAGAGATCGAGACTACGGCAAAAGGCTGCTTTTTCTCAGATTGTTTGCATCTGAAAGAACCCCATTGTGCGGTGAAAGAAGCTGTTAATAAGGGACTCATAGCAGAATCGCGCTATAACTCCTACCTTTATTATCTTGATAAACAACAGGAGGAGGCAAAGAAAAGATGAGGAAACTTGTTCCTTCCCTCTTATCTGCCGATCTATGGTGTTTAAAGGATCAGCTGGATGTATTAAAGCAATACCAAGTGGATACCTTGCATGTAGATGTCATGGATGGAAATTTTGTGCCCAATATTTCCATGGGAATCCCGTTGGTGGAGAGTTTGCGCAAACACAGTGGTTTTTTCCTTGATGTTCATCTCATGATTGCAAACCCAGAGGGTTTCATTGAGGCCTTTAAGGAAGCTGGAGCAGATCTTTTAACAGTACAC
>DMVM01000098.1 GCA_003476705.1 Coprothermobacter sp. | reverse complement strand
AAAAGGTTCTTCCACAACCGTAGGATCAGAAAGGCACTGCCAGGGTAACCTGTCCAGGTCTTCAAGTCCGAACAAACTCACCTGTACTCGTCTAGTACCTAGAACTTTCATGAAAGGCGTAATTAAGGAGTTAAATTCAAGCTCTTCAAGAACCCGTAGCTCAGCAGAGGGTTTGACCCTTAATAGTAGAACGCTATACGGTATAGAAAAATCCTCCAAAGTGATTAACTGCAAATTCCTTTCAAGCACGGTACCAAATTTGTTAAGTAGTTCCTCTCTACTAAAGTCCTTTACCAAGTTAGTGGCTGTCTTAGGTCCGATTCCATTTACCCCAGGTATGTTATCAGCACTGTCTCCTACCAAAGATTTGTAGTCCACAAAGCGTTCTGGAGTAAATCCGAACTCTTCCACAAATGTAGAGTAATCGTAACGCTTTACGTGTGTAATACCCTTCTTAAACGTAACGACAGTCGCATTCTGAGAGATTAACTGCATCATATCAGTGTCTGAAGTATAGATCTCCACTTGAAAACCCCAGCGCTCGAAAAAGTGCGTCAGTGCGGAGATAGTATCATCAGCTTCTTTCCCTTCATACACAACGTATGGTAAAGAGAGTGCGCTCAATATGTCAGGCAACTTCTCCCTTTGCAGCGAAAGCTCATCAGGAGCCTTCGGTCTATTAGTCTTGTATTCTTTAAAAACCAAGCTGCGAGCCAAGACCCCCTTGGCGTCGCCCACAATGATAAAATGGCTGTGAGCTTCACTGAGGAGTTTTGACACAATACGCAAAAAACCATAGATCCCGCCAGTTGGGAATCCATCCTTTGTACTAAGATTGGGCAAAGCGTAGTAAGATCTGTAAAGCAGGGAATTGCTATCGACTAAAATGACCTTTTTCATTCCACAGCACTCTCAATTTCAGCCATCATTTCCTCGGCTCTTTTCTTTTGTTCGATGGAAAAGCGCACCAATTCATTGCTGATTTTCTCAGGGTCCTTGAGTAACGCAGCCAGTTTCGCTTTTGCCTCTGTTATATTCTTTGCTAACAAAGCATCCTGAGGTACACCTAAGGTTGCAGCTAATTCTCTTGCATATTCAGTCAACTTAACGTCATAGGGTATGGCAACAAAAGGCAGGCCTGCAATGGTGGCAAGTATGCCCGCATGAAGCCTCCCTACTACGGCTCCTTTGTATTGCTTAAATAAGCTTACAATTTCCAAAACGCCCAGCTCTAAACCATCTATGTAGGTGCCACGTGCTGCAGCTGTCATTGGCAGATCTTTTCCAGGGAAGAATATGACCATGTTACCATCTACTTGGTCTACGTCCAAGTTTTCCCATTTGTGACTCGGAATATAAAGAACTGAATCAAACATTGGGTTATATCCATAATAATGTTCACCTGCCACCGTAAAAACTACATCTGCAGCCAAATCACAAGACACTCCACGACTCTGCAACCAATCATATGAATACGCGTCCCTAACATACTTACCATCCGCCATGCGAAATGCTTTTAAGGTAAGCCTTTCACTTATGCTTCGATTTATAGGACCTATGCCAATGCCATAGAGATAGACCTTTTTACCGAAAAGTTTGCCCAAAAACGGAGCCAGAAAATAATAGAACAAACTTTTAAAACTGGTAGCATCTTGGAATAAGCCTCCTGGACCCTCTAAAACAATGTCATTTCTAAGCAATTCTCGAACTAATGTAAGTGGTTCAGCCTTTACAGATCTGACATTGAAGCTCTTCATGGTGTTCTCAGGATTCTTAGACGCAACCGTTATATGAGCTTTGTGCCTCAGTCTGGGCAACACTATTTCCAAAAAACCTTCATCGCCTACATTGAAACCGCCCCAGTATCCTACCATGAGCACTTTTTTCATCTGTAGCCCTGCTTTTTCCTCCAGCTTACTTGCTTTAACATGAAAAGTATGTCAGACTCAGAGCTGGGTAACGTGTATATTTGCCAAGGCTTATAACCAGCTTCCAAAGCAGCACCATGAAGCTCTTCTGGAACGATGAGAATCGCCTTATCACGGTAGATGATCTTTCCTTTATCCCAATAGTAAACATCACAATTTTTTCTCCTAAGTTTACCAACTCTGAGAGAAACTTTAAGTTCGTGCAACCATTCCCGTAGTGGACCTTTTACAGCAATTACAGGAGCTGCACTTTTATCAATTTCAAGCAATATTGACTGCTTCTTCATCGCTTACAAGTTCAACTTTGGCATCTAAAGCTCTTAATTTTTGATGAATGTTGGAATAACCACGCATTACGTGTTCCATGCCGTAAACAACGCTTCTACCTTCCGCAGACAAGCCTGCTACCACCAAAGCGGCACCTGCCCTAAGATTGTTAGCAACAAGAGGTGCACCAGTAAGTTTTTCCACACCAGTAATAATGGCGGTATTGCCTTCTACTTCGATGTTTGCTCCCATTTTCCAAAGTTCACTGACATGCCCCATTCTTCCATCGTACACAGTTTCTGTAATTACTGATCTACCTTCNNGGAAACGGCATAGTCTTAATCGTTATTCCCTTGGGACGAGGGCTGGGCAGTACCGTGACCTCATGACCATTTGTGACGACAACTTCAATTCCAGCTTCTTGCAGTTTAAAAAGTAGCGGTCTGAGAAACGTAACGTCGACGCCATCCACTGTTATGGAACCTCTTGTCGCCGCAGCTGCTATGGCATAAGTACCAGCTTCAATGCTGTCTCCTGATATTCTAAAGGTGACGCCACCTATCTCTTTCTTCCCTTTAATACGTATAACCTTGGTTCCAAGCCCATGGATTTTCACCCCACAAGCCATTAAAAACTTACCTAGCTCAACAACTTGCTGATCCTGAGCTGCGTTCTCAATTGTGGTTTCTCCACTGGCTAAAGCACCTGCAATCATGATATTCTCGGTAGCGCCCACACTGGGGAAATCCAGGTAAACATATGCTCCTTTCAGCCCGCTGGGAGCTTCT
>DMVM01000139.1 GCA_003476705.1 Coprothermobacter sp. | reverse complement strand
TAATCCCATCGTAGTAGAGCAAAGCGTTATGGGAGCTTTTGAAACACTGATAAAGGAGAAAACGGGCATAAAAGCTAAAGCTTCCATCAGAAAATACGACGGAAGGCCGTCCATATAACGCCAAATCTGAAAAGCGGTATGCCCAAGGCGCCAAAGGAAATAAGCCCGGTGAATTCACCCACCATTAAAGATGGAATGCTGACTAAACCCATTATGCGGTAAACAACTCCTTGTCCAGTGTTTCCAATGTTTCTAATGATTCATGATTGAAACTTGTGAATGTCTGAGCCTCCCAGAAAAATGCAAAGGATGTATGCTAAGCCAACACTTTTCTGATGCCTATTCATCTCGTTTTGTAGTATGTGGCAAGCTGTTTTTCTGTTAGTTGGGTCTTCTTGTTCATGTGCATGGTGCATTCCCCATTCTCTTTTTACTGGCAAACTGTGTTACTGTCATTGTTATGCACTATGCACTATGCACTATGCATCATTCATTGTTGGTGCGACTCCATGGATGGGTTTACATTCATTAGCTGGGCTATGATTTCGTCCTCAATGTCTTCGTTAATCCTGTCTACTTGAGAGGGTAGCGTGAATAAGTCGTAAAGCAAGAAACACCAAAGGACCACGATAAAGATAACGCCAAACAGGACACTCACGCCAAAAGCCGCCAAGCCGCCACCTTCACCGCCCATTAAAGTGCCTATGCCACCAAAAATGACGCTTCCAGCTCCCAAGATCCATGCCGCAATGAATAACACGAGGTACTTCACACCTTGGCTGTTTTTACCAAGGTAAAACTTGTGAACACCCAAAACGCCAAGAAAGATGAGAAGCACATAAGCTAACACCAAGTTCTTTCTGCGTTTCTGCATCTCACTTTCCAAAATGGTTAATTGTTTTTCTGTTAGCTGCTGCTTCTTTTCCACGGACACGTTGCAATTCCCCCTTTCCCCAAACATGCACAGCAAGTAACAAAATTGGTTTGCTTGCCCCTCTCTGCCCCTGCATAGCGTTATTATATAAATGTGTACAAGGCAAGCCAACCCCTTGCTGGCTTTATTTTACTCGGCAATAATCATTTTTGTCAAGAAAATTGGTCTTTCGTGGTGCGTGCTTTTTGAGCGTTTTCGGGTATGTGGGTTTGTGGCGCAAATAAAAAATGGTGCCGAGGGCGGGAGTCGAACCCGCATGGGTGGTGAAGCCCGGTGGATTTTGAGTCCACTGCGTCTGCCTATTCCGCCACCTCGGCACGATTTTTATTATACCAGATGACACTGGGGGTTGTGAAGGTGCTGAAGGTTGCGATAAGCTCCATTGGTCAAAAACGTAACCTGTGCATTGTTAGTTGAACACACAAGTGGCAGTGCCTTTGCGGCGCAACGATAAACAATATTGCAGTATGTTAATAATGCCTTATCATAGCATAAAAATGTCTCTCATGTCTTGTGAATGCAGGCCCTATTGAACTTATAAGTGCGGAAATAAATCACGATAGTTATTCAAAACTATTGACAAAGTAACAAATAAAGCATAACATATATTTATGCCACGGGATACTGCCCGCGGCATAAAATAGAAGGAGGTGTTTCACAGTGAGGAAAGAGAGAAAAATGAGGGGTTTCACCCTAGTTGAACTGCTAATTGTCCTGCTCATTTTAGGCATCTTAATCGGTTTAGCTGTGCCAAGGTATCTAACTGCGCTGGAACAGTCGAGGAAAACCACATTCTGCTCCAACGTTCGAAGTATTGTAAGCGCTATTGAAACGTACAGGATGAACGAAGGCACACAAAAGTATCCAGACTATAACACGTTAACTACTACCATAATAAATAGCGCAAGTTACTTCAGCCAGGCGCCGATAAACCCGTACACGGGTACGGTCATGACAGTGACGGAACTGGATCCGACCGCTACCAGTACTTCAGGCGGTAATGGAACCTTCGCTTACAGGACTTCAACTGATGCTTTGGATTACGTAATTTATACAAATCCCGACTGCGGCATCCGTTAATAAGGCATTTACAGTGCACAAGCATTGAAAGGGTGAATCATGGCTGATCAGTTGGGTGATCTGTTAGTTAAAAAAGGGTTTTTAAGCCCAGAGCGTATGGAACAGCTGGTGCTGGAATCAAAAAGGCAGAACATGAAGCTGGGGCAGTACCTGATCCGTGAAGGCATACTTAAGCGTGAGCAGCTGGGTCAGGTACTGTCCGAGCAGGAAGGCAAGCCTTACGTGGACGCATCGGCTGTTTTGCAAGCTCTTGAAGATGCCGGTTTGAACAGTGCAGCCAAACTGTCTACGTTTTTCAATAAACCCACTGACCAGCTCATGGGACTGATGCGGACGTACCGCCTGATCCCCATCGGGAAAACCGAAAAGGGTATTCAGGCGGTACTGGTTCCGCCCATTGACAAGAACACCTTAAAGCGGCTACGCGATTACTTCAAGGCAGAAGTGGATTACGCAGTGACCACTGAGCAGGATTTTTCGGACGTGGTAGTGGCAAACTTTTTCAACTTGGAGACTTTGACAAAAGCGAAGGAAGAACAGGTGGTCATCAGAGAAGTAAAAGTGACCTCCTTGGATCTTTTGGCAACAGAGGCGTCTGCGGAGACCGCACTGAACATTTTGTTCTTTGATGCGGCACATCGCGGAGCCACGGACATTCACTTTTTAAGTGGACCAACAAGCTGCATAATTAAGTACCGTATTGACGGCATGGTGCAGGAAATGGTGCAAATACCGAAGTCATTGGCTGAAGAAGCCATTACCAGGGTTAAAGTGCTGTCGGACATGGACATCGCTGAGAAGCGCCGTCCACAGGATGGTCAGTTTGACTTGGTTGTGGAAAACCAGTCATACAGCATACGTGTTGCCACCGTGGGCAGTATTTACGGCGAAAACATGTTCCTGCGACTTCTTTACAGGCGCAGCCTGAGGACGGGCTTGGATTCACTGGGTATGTTGCCTGAGCAGGTGCAAGCCATACGTGAGATGATCAGGAAGCCCTACGGCATTGTGGTCACCACGGGTCCCACGGGCAGTGGTAAGACCACCACCCTTTATGCTCTGCTCAAGGAGATTTACGAAACCCGCGATAAGAACATAATAACCATTGAAGATCCGGTGGAATACGATTTTGAAGGCATTACCCAGATTCAAATAAACCCGAAGGCGGAGATCACCTTCTCGGGTACGCTGAGGTCTGCTTTGAGGCAAGACCCGGATGTAATTTTGGTAGGTGAAATCAGAGACGAAGAGACCATGAAAACTGCCATTGACGCCTCTCTTTCCGGGCACTTGGTGCTGTCCACACTGCATGCCAACAACGCTTTAGCAGCCGTGGCAAGGTTCATGAGCATGGGTGCTGACCCCATGTTGGTGGCTTCTGCTTTGAACTGTGTCATGGCACAAAGGTTGGTTCGGGTGTGGGATGCTGTGAGCGAAACTTACAGAGGTCGTCTGGGCATTTTTGAAATACTGCCCATGGACGACGAATTAAGAAAGATGATTTCCTCAAGGGCCGACATTGTGGACCTAACTCATGCAGCTAAAAGAAAGGGGTTCATGACCATGGAGGAAATCGCAAAGATTCGAGTGGACCAGGGTATCACAACCTGGGAAGAGGTGGTGAGAGTCGTTGGCGGAGGAATCCAGTAACGAAAAGAGAGGGAAAACTTCTACTACGGCTGTTGCAAAACGTCAACAGCGGCAGAAAAGTTACAGGTACATCATCATAAAAGGTGAGCGCAGCGTGCAAGGGTCTGTTACAGCTGCTACCTTGGAAGAAGCCAAGGAGAAGGCAAGTAAGAAGGGCTTAGTGCTGGAGGTAACCGAATCGCCTCCGGGCAGATGTCCTAAAATGTCTGAGCGCGATATGTACTTCTTTGCTTTCAACCTGGCTAACTTCATTGAAAGCGGCTTTAACATGGTGGAAGCACTCACCGTTGTAAAAGAGCGCTCGGCAAACAAAAAAGTGTCGAAAGTAATAGATCATTTGATCTTCTACATAAACCGTGGAGTTTCTGTGTCCGGTGCCATGCAGCTTACAGGCTCCTTTTCACCGCTTTTTGTAAACCTGGTAAGAAGCGGTGAAACCAGCGGTACATTGCCGCTGGCGCTGAAGGATTTGTCTGACTTTTACAAAACCATGCTGGCACTGCGTTCAAAGATCATGAACGCGGTCCTTTATCCTGCCATAATATCAATTGCGGCTGTGGGTGCCATCATTATTTACATGCTGTTTGTGCTGCCCACCTTGGGTGGACTTTATGACATGGTCGGTGCTCAGTTGCCTGCCCCCACACGCATTGTAATGAGCATTGCTGATTTTATAAAGAATTACTGGATTTGGCTCATTGTGGGGATCATTGGTGGTATTGCTCTTATTCGGTTCTTGGTCACCAATGTGATTCCCGTCAAACGTGTTTATGAGCACATAAAGTTTGCCATACCCGTTGTGAACAAGGTTGCCATAACGCCTGAGTACCTCAGGCTTTCTAAAACACTGCGCAGTGCCTATGTAAATGGCTTGCCCGTGGTCGATGTGCTAAATTTGACCATGGGTGTGATGAGCCATCAGATTTACAAGGACAAGATAAAAAGTGCTCGCGACATGATCATCGGTGGTATGCCATTGCATGAAGCTTTCAGGTTGAACGGCTTTGATTCCTTGCTGTGGAGAAGCATTGCATTGGGTGAAGAATCTGGTAGGCTGGAAGAAAGCTTAACACGCTACATTGGTGTGGTGGAAGATGAGTTCAATGCTTACCTGGGCACATTGACGGCTGCCGTAGAACCTTTCGCACTGATTTTTGTGGGTGTTGTGGTGGGTTTCATCGTACTTTCGCTGTATTTGCCCATGTTCGACATGATTCCCACGCTGCTGGGAAGTCAGTAGTAGGAGCCACATAAGAGGGCTTTTGGGAGCAGGGCGCACAGCTTCGCATGTGATGTGCTCAAAGTGCAAGTACATATGCTTTTAAGCTACTAAGCTACTAAGGTACTAGGCACTGTTTGCTTCCAGCACAGGCAAGCTGGCAATTTGCTTTTGAAAATAGGGTTGCCAGTTTGCTAATGCAATCAACCGATGTGGGTTTGGCGGCGTACTCATAAGCGGGTTTTATTAACCGGTTAGCTCGCCAAAAAAAATATGGACATGTTATTACTTTTATTGGGTGCTGCTGTCAGCACCAGAATGGTGCGGCGGCAACTGTTCCACTGTGCGGGTTAAATCAGCTACTGCCAAAAGCAGGGTATCCATTTCATCGAGGATCTCGGTAAGTTCGGCGTACACTAAGGAAAGATCGTCTAGGGTGTCTTCCAGCAGTGCGTACTCCTCGCTCTCTTCTCCAAGGTGGTCAAGTTCAGACTGCACTTCTTCATGTTTAGAGAACACATGTTCCTGCAAGGCGATTAAAGAACGGTTAAGTTGTTCCCACTGCTTGCCAAGGTTGTGGAGGTCATCCATGAGTTCTTTCTTCTGTGTTTTGAGCGTTTCAGCTACAGCTCCGGGTTGCTGGCTTTGGGCGAAAAGCTCTTCCACTTGCAT
>DMVM01000007.1 GCA_003476705.1 Coprothermobacter sp. | reverse complement strand
CCACTTCACCCATGGAAAGCTCATGATCTGAATCGTACCCGATTTGTGTAGGTAAGTCGAAAGCCACAGATAAACCTGTTTGTCCTTGCTCCAGTAGGTACCTAAATCGCTCGTTGGTTTCCTTTGCGGTACCATAACCCGCATATTGCCTCATGGTCCAGAATCGACCTCTGTACATGTTAGGTTGAACCCCACGTGTGAAAGGATAGATACCAGGCCAGCCCAAATCCTGTTCGTAGTCCACATGTGAATTGCTAGGGTCATAAACGGGCTCTAAAACTAAACCACTGTCAAGAACGAACACCTTTTGCCTTTCAGCATACTTATCGATGTGCTTGTTGTAGAGCTCCATCCATTTTTCTTTTCCTTCCTCCAGTCCCATATTCACCCCTCCGCTAAAAGAGTCAAAAACTCATCGGAAGACATGGTTTCAACTTCCATGAGTCTTTCTGCTAATTTGTGAATTCTGTCTGTCCGCTCAGCAAGTGTTTTCTTGGCCATTTGATAAGCTTCTTCCAGAATTTCTTTAATCTTCTGGTCGATCAGCTGAGCAGTGGCTTCACTGTAGTTTTTGTTCCGAGTTATTTCTCGCCCCAAAAACACCAGGTCTTGGCGCTCTTCCAAGGTTACTGGGCCCAGTTCGCTCATGCCCCACTCTACCACCATGCGCCGTGCAATATCAGTAGCGCGCTGCAAATCATTTTGTGCTCCTGTAGTCTGAGTTTTCAAGAATTCTTCTTCCGAAGCTCTTCCACCCAAAAGAACAGCAATTTTCCTAATAAGCTCCTCTCTGGTATACATGACCTTCTCTTCACCACTGCCGCCAAACACATAACCTACGGCCATACCTCTGGGCACTATGGATATCTTATGTATTTCTCTTGGGTCATCAAGAATTGCGGTACAAACGGCATGACCTATCTCGTGGTAAGCAGTTATCTTCTTTTCTTCAGCGCTTAGCACACGACCACGCTGAGGACCTAGCATAACCTTCTCCACGGCTTCCTCAAATTCCTCCATGGTTACCAAATTTCTGTTCTTTCGAGCAGCTAAAAGTGCTGCTTCATTTACAAGGTTAGCCAAATCAGCTCCGCTGAATCCTGGAGTAAGCTGAGCTAGCCTATCCACATCTACGTCCTGTGAGATGGGTTTGCCTCTCATGTGTATTAGCAGTATTTGTTTTCTGCCGTTTACGTCAGGCATGTCCAATATTACTTTTCTATCGAATCTGCCTGGTCTTAACAGAGCAGGATCTAATATATCAGGGCGGTTCGTAGCAGCAAGTACAATAATCCCAGCATAAGGGTCAAAACCGTCCATCTCTACCAGTAACTGGTTCAATGTCTGTTCTCGTTCATCATGACCTCCACCTATGCCTGCTCCTCTTTCCCTTCCCACTGCGTCTATCTCATCGATGAACACAATGCAAGGAGCAAACTTACGAGCTTGTTCGAATAAATCTCTTACACGAGCAGCACCAACACCCACAAACATTTCTACAAACTCCGAACCACTGACGGAGAAAAATGGTACGCCTGCTTCACCAGCAACAGCCTTGGCCATAAGGGTTTTACCAACACCTGGAGGGCCAACTAAGAGTACACCCTTAGGAATTTTGGCACCGATAAGCTGATACTTCTTTGGATTTTTGAGAAAATCAACAATCTCCAAAAGGTCCTTTTTAGCCTCCTCCGATCCTGCCACGTCTTTAAAAGTGACGGTAGGTTTGTCCTCCATATAAAGCCGTGCTTTTGACCGTGTAAAAGAGAAAACCTGGTTACTACCAGCAGAGCTTTGCCTAAACATGAACATGAGGAAAAAGATCATAGCCAAGATGGGAATCCAGTTTCCCAAAATTGTTATCCAAATGCTGGTTTTTTCTTGTTGAACACTAAACCTAACCGGCGTAGGGCTGTTCTTGGCAGCATCTAGGAGTAAACCCTCCGCGATCAGGTCAATATCAGCAGTGTAAACTTTTCCATCTTTCGCCGTAACCTTCACATTGGAGTTCGAGACTATGATCATGGATTCTATTTCACCTTTTTCGATCATGTCCACAATTTCACTAATTGTTACCGTCGTAGGGGCAGTAGATGGAATTAAACTACTTCCTAAGAATAAGGGGCCTATCATAGTAACAATGATTAAAGCTACCATTATGAATACCAATAAACCCAAATCCGGTCTTTTATTGTTCTTCATTCTTTTCTTTTCAACTCCTTTAACCCCATTTTACCATTGTAGGGATTATCGAATATACCCACTTGCTTCTATTCATAAACTTCCTTATAGGGAATACCTATAAAAGGAAGATTCCTGTAAAACTCTGCGTAATCCAAACCGTATCCAACCACAAACGCGTTAGGAATTTCAAAACCAACATAGTTCAGATGCACATCTACTATGCGTCTTTCTTTTTTATCCAACAATGTACAAACAGCCAAGCTTGCCGGCTTACGTGCAGACAGCAGTTCCAGGAGATGCTGCATGGTTACTCCAGTATCAACAATATCCTCCACAATGATCACATGCCGATCTTCAACTGATATATCCAAATCCTTCAGGATCTTGACAATACCGGAGGACTCAGTACCACTACCATAGCTGGAAACCTGCATAAAATCAACATGGGCAGGGATCTTTACATGCCTGATCAAATCTGAAAGAAAGACGAATGCCCCTTTTAAAATGCCAACAAATAAAGGATCCTTACCTTCATAGTCAATGGAAATCTGGTTTGCCAACTCTGCAACTTTTGCTTCTAACTGGCTTTCATTGATGAGTATTCTTTCAATAGTTTCACTGGTACCAAGCTCCATCAAAGCACCTCCACAACAAAAAATTCTTTATTGACCTTTAAAGCAAAATTGCCAAAATCCCTATCGCTGATCTTACTCACGCAGTTCACTGCATCCTCCAAGTGACCACGGCTTCTTATTTCTCCTTTAAGAGATTTCAAAGCCAGGTAAAACAGCACAAGCTGCGTACTGCGCGAGTAAGAAAGAAAAGCTTTACGTCTCAATTTTAGCATTTTAGGTATTTTTTCTAGCGTTAATTGATCAAGTAGACATAGTCCTTGCTCCTCCACGAATTCCCTGAATACTGACATGGATGTCAAGCTGGAAAAGAGAGTCTTTCTTACATCGTAGCCCAGTAATTCTAACCAAAACGGAATAAGCTCAAGCCTAATCTTGTTACGTTCATAATCAGTGAGTAGATTGGTACTGTCTTCTCTAAAGGGAACACCCAAGCGCGTTCTAAACTCTTCTATATCCTCACTAAAGACTGTTAAGAGCGGCTTTGCCCAGGGATCATCGTAAAGTTTAGGACTAGTAGCCCCTATCAAGCCAGCACCGCGCCCAAGCCTTAGAACCATGGTTTCCACAGCATCATCGGCGTGGTGAGCAGTCCAAATCCGGTCAGCTTTCACTTGATCCATAACGTCAAGCAGAAACGCTCTTCTATGCCTTCGCAAGGTATTTTCGTTACAAAAACTTTTAGGACTTAAAGAGCCTACTATTACTGGGAATTCAAAGTTTTGTGCACATTGAACCACCAATTTTACATCTTCTAATGCATCACGTCTAATTCCATGGTTAAGCGTCGCTACTACCACATTGTTGGGAAGATGGTGCTCAAACCTTTTTGCAAGATGCAATAAAACCATGGAATCTTTTCCACCAGAAACAGCCAGCACAATTCCTTGAGTTCCAACTATCTCGGGGTTACTTTTTAGCGTGCTGATAAAAGTTCTTTCAAGCATAACAACTATATATTAGCAGTGTTTTGGTGGCGGCGCAGGGAATCGAACCCCGGACACGGCGGGTATGAGCCGCCTGCTCTACCTCTGAGCTACGCCGCCATATAAAAAAANNCAGGATTTGAACCTGCGACCTCCGGGTTATGAGCCCGGCGAGCTACCTGGCTGCTCCACCCCGCGACCTCATCATGAATTATAGCAGTGAGCACTTATGTTGTCAAGTGTCAAAAAGGCACATAAAACCACTTACACCTGAAGAAAAGCGTAGCGCCATTCTTGTCCAAAGATATGAGACACTTGCCACCATGGCGAAAGAACGCATTGACCACCGACGCGGATATCTTCTGATGAAGCACAATAACGTCTGCGTTCAAATCAGAAGTAACCATGCCTTCAGAAACTGTTTCTTCGAAGTATTTCAACCTAATCTCTGGATATTCCATGGTCCTCCAAATACTTCTGAACTGCAGATTCTATTTCTTCAGGAGTTTTTTCTCTTCTGCACTTGGGGCACACTGATGCTCTGACTAACGTCTCGGGCGTGTATTTCTTGAATTGTCTAA
>DMVM01000120.1 GCA_003476705.1 Coprothermobacter sp. | reverse complement strand
CTCTGAAGGCGAAAGGGCTTTCAAGGGTAGTTTTTGTGTCCAATGGTACAGAAGGGATGGGCTTGGAAGATGGGGTATATGATCTAGACGGACACGTGCTTAGAGTGGAAAAAGGAGCCGTCTATGAGGATAATACACTAATGGGTAGCGCTACCAATCTAAAAGACGGTGTAATCAGTTTGTCCCGCAAGCTTAATATCCCGCTTGAAGATCTTTGGATAACAGCGAGTAGAGCTCCCTTGGAAAGTGTAGGACTGGGCATAGATTTACCTCTCTGCACTGTTTCTGATAGTTACTGAATGTACTTTTGTTATTGGTCCAAGAGAACTGTGCGTTTAGTAGGTGATAACTCGGTTGACTTGCAATGATGATGAATATGCGGCTTTATCTTCCATCTTCGAAAAGATGAAGAAAGACGTATTGTCAACGAACCCTAAACGTATTGGCATTGTGGGCATTAGTCTGCTGGTACAGAAGATTGTTCCTGATGTAAATGGCTGTACCATCATACTCAATGAGAACGTCCTTAATATGAGTTCCTTGGATCTGTTATCGGTTGATCATGCTTTGCCTACCGATACATATGTTAAATTAACCCCAAAGACAGCTAATAAACTGCTCAGATTAAGTGGAGAGTTGTTGACTACAGATGTTTTGATGACCAGGTCAGTACCAGGAAATGTGAGAAAGTCTTTGGCTAGGATTGGCTTTACCTATACGAAAAAGTCAAAATCACACCATTTGGTAGAAGAAATGGTAGAAGCTGGATTTTCTTGCTTTAGAGCCGAAGACATAACAGATTTGGTGTGGAATTGGTGGGAGCAAAAAAGACAGGTTTGTTCTTCGCCTTTAGAAGAAAGTTCTATGCTTATTTACTAGACGACGACAGTTATAGTCTGGGGAAGGCTTTGTTTTACTTTTATGTGCATTCCGAGAAAACACGTGGCGTGGAAGAAGAACTTAACGGTTAGTGTTATACAGATTAGTGGCGTATGTAGTTGTTCACTGTGATAAACAATGCGTTAAAATGAATGCATGGTGATGGGCACAATATCGGCTGCGCTTGATGGTGAACAGCTTTGTATAACTGTTGATGATAGTAGTATGTTTTTAGTTGATTCTGAAGGCGACGTGCGAGAAGAACCCTGGGGGTTTGCTATCGGACATAAATCTGCTGCGGACATGTCTGTCTACAGGTATGCACGCTACGTAGGGAAAAATCTAATTGTTTGCTTTGGTCCATGGAACGGTAATAGTTTTGAACTCTTTAATAGAACATGGATAGGTGTTCAAGAGAATCAGCTGGTTGCTATTGAGGTTTTCTTCCATGGGGAAGGAGATTTTATTGTTGGCGTTGTGCCTGTGGAGTTAACTCCTGATAGAACCGGAATTTTACAGCCTCCGGAAAATTCTTTATCTATTTCCATGAACGCTGTTTACGAGATTAGGGCGAAATACATGTTGCCAAAGCTGATGAATACTGATCTTTACCTTAAGTATGAGCGTTACCTGTTGGAGGGTCTCAATCATGGTTAGCTGGTGGAGACGTCAACGACTAAAAGTGACGCTGAGTCGAAGTAGCAGCCCTAATCTTTATAGGAGTTTTCTTGATCAACTTCTGTTAAGAAACAGTCAAAATCCGAATATTGTTGCTGCATTCAATACGAATATGCGTTTTTATGATAATGCATTGGAATTTGCTCATGCGGTGGCTAATTACATGACGGCAGCCCTGGATAAGGGGGCTGGTGTGGTTCTTTTTCCTGAATACTTCGGAAATCTTTTGATGGGCATTGCTGGTGAGCCTATTGATCTGGACGACCCGAGCACTCTGGAGCTACTTAGCATGATTTCTCCAATTTTGTACTCAACCTATGTTGACATTTTTTCGCAGATCTCAGCCAAAACTGATGCTACGATTGTGGCTGGTACGTTGGCTTTTGTGGAGAATGGTAAGTTGGTAAACCGCACGTTTGTGTTTAGACGAGGGAGTGTTATTTTAACTCAGGACAAAGCACATCTCATGCCTATGGAGGAAAAATGGGGTATGAGCAGAGGTTCTCGCTTAGGACTATTTGATTTAGGAACTCAAAAGGCTGGAGTTTTGGTGTGCATGGATGCTACTTACTATGAGCAATCACGCATACTGGAAAACATGGGGGCTCGTTTGCTTTTAGTGCCTTCAGCAAACCCTGCGCCGTTCTATTTAGGAGAACAAATCAGAGGTGCTTGGGCAAGGGCTCAGACTAGTCAGGTTTTCACGGTTCAATCCTTCTTAGTAGGGAAATTAGGGGACTACGTATTTGAAGGGAAAGCTGGGGTTTATGCTCCACATGATTACACAGAAGATTTAAGTGGCATCGTCGCTTTGAGTAAGAAATACAATCAAGAAGAACTTGTTACAGCTGTGTTGGATTATGAACGCCTAAACCGGGTGCGACAGCCACAGGATTTTCGATTCCAGGCTGAGCTTAGCAAATTCTATCAGAGTAAGCTCCCGTTAGACCGCTTCTGACATTCTGGGCAAACACCGAATACGGACACGGGGTTTTGAGTCAGTTTCCAGCGATGGATTTTGGCAGCCTTGATAAGGGGATTAATATTAACTGCCACAACGTCCTGCACTTTTCCACATTCCATGCAGATAAGATGGGCATGCGGTACTTCAGTACCGTCATATAGTGTCTCGGTTTGCGTCGGTATCTCCTGGATTACACCGATATCGGCCAAGTATCTAAGAACATTATACACAGTGGCTAGTGTGATATCTGGAATTATCTCTCTTATAGCATTATAAATTTGTTGGGCACTAAAATGCCCTTGATTACTTACCAGAAACTCGTACACAGCAAGCCTTGGCTTGGTGATACGGTCACCGTTTCTTTTTATAATGTTTTTGAGATTTTCAATTTTATCTTGTATAGCATTCATGTATCATATGGTATCACAATTTAAGTCTAAAATAAATACTATGGTCACGAATTCAAGAAAAGTAAAACTTATTTGTGGGAATGACGAGTTTATTGTAAAGGGCGTGGTTTTTGACAAAGATGGAGTTCTGACAGGAGGTTTTGATCTTTGGAAGCAGATATTCTATCTTTATATGAAAGAAGCTTCTCGAAAAGGCCTATGCGTTGAGAAAGCGGCAATTGACCTTTTTGGCATCGATGAGGATCCTTCAATTGCACCGCTGTCTTTGTGCACTATGGAAGAGGCTAAATGTTTGCTAGCGGCAGCTATCTGGCTCACGCACAGAATTGATTGGGCCACATGCAGAAAACTGTCACAGGAAATTGTAGAAGCAGCGCAAAAGGTTATGTCTCCAGAAATGGTTTATTCTCCTTTGCCAGGAGCCAAAGAACTTTTTACATTGTTAAGCCAGTATGTACCTGTGGCAATAGCCACCTCTGATTCAAGGTCGAATGTGGAAGAAATGTTTAAGTTTTGGCAAGTAGAATTGCCGATCATAGTTTCGGCCGGAGATGTGAAAAGAGGTAAGCCGTTTCCAGACATGCTTCTAAAAGCCTCTAGTCTGATGGGTGTATCCAGTGAAGATTTAGTGGTCTTCGGTGATAGCTTGGGTGATGTTCAGATGGCACATTCTGCAGGAGCTAAAGCAGTGGCAGTTGGCATACATATTCTGGAGGCAGATTCATGGGTACAATCTCTTTTAGACGTTAGCGTGGAGGTGCTGGAGTGAAAGGTAAACTGTTCAATTACGATTCTGAGAAAGGACTATTTCAAATTGAGGCTTGCATTTACGAAGGAGGTGGTGGACAGCCTGCTGACCGAATAAAGATAAAAGGGCCTTGTTTTTATATAGAAAGTGACGAGGCATTCAAGGAGAAGGATGGTACTTTTTGGAAGGTTAAGAACATATCAGGTGAAGAGCCAAAAACAGAAGTGGAAGTTGACGTAACTATAGACGAGCTTTGGCGTTTGGAAGTGAGCCAGCAGCATACGGCACAGCATATTTTTTCAGCTTTGGCAGAGCGGCTTTATGGATGGCCTTCAGAGGGTTTTACGATTTTTGAAGACGAGTCAAAAATTGAGCTTCTTGGTGCTGACGAGGATCCGGAAAAATACGTAAAGCTAGAACGTCAGGTCAACGAAGTCATATTGAGGCAAATCCCAGTGCGGGTGTATGTAACTGAAGAAGCCGATGAAAAGCTTAGGAAACACACAGACTATGAACATCCTCGCATTGTGGAAATCGAGGGAATTGACAAGTGTGCCTGCGGCGGTACGCATGTTACCAATACTGGGTACGTTGGCGGTTTCGCCATATTAAACGTGGAAAGGAAGAACACACGTTATGTCAGAGTGATTTTTGCCGCTGGAATACGGTTAGCTCGCATTGCTAAGAATTACATAGAAAGGGAGCTGGAGCTAAAGAATTTGCTTACTGGGGACGTTGAAGAGAGGGTATATCAACTGCTAGAACAGAAGAAACAGCTGGAACTCGAGAAGAAGAACCTGCTGGAACTTGTGAAAGTCCAAGTCGCTCAAAGCGATGAAGTCTTTTGGAGAAACTTGCCCTTGGATATTCAAAGCATGAAGCAAATAGCTGCTTACTGTAATGAAAAGGGTAAAGATATTGTGCTCGTGAACCAAGAAGGGTATTTCGCCATGGGAGGACCGAATGCTAATATGCACTTTGAGGCGTTTAGGGAGAAAGGTGCTAGTGGTGGTGGAAAAGGAGTAATAACGGGAAAGCTGGCGAACAATAACAAATAGCATATTTTTGCCCCCAGTAATTGTCGAAAAGGTCTGGAGCGTTAAAACAAGTTGGTCAGATTATCACCTTGGTGCACAACAGCACTACAATACGTAGCAAAAAAGGGTTGAAGTTTTTCTCAAAAAGAGGAACCTGAGGCATGTTTCTGTGGAGACCACATAAAAAGGGAATCGAAGTCTTGTCAAGTTCCTAGCATGAGATGAAAAAGGCAAATAGAGAGCTGGGACTGTGACTATGCTAGGGGTCTACGGCAGCGGCTACCAAGGGAAGGACAACAAATCAAGAATACCTGCAGGGTTTGATATGACAAATCCTTTTCCAAAGTCATCTACTTCAATTTTTGCAAGTCCAAGGTTTTCGATTCTCAGAACGCCTGTTTTTTCGTAGGGAAGCTCCAAAATGTACCTAAGCATGGTGGCTATGGCAATGCCATGGCTTACAAGCAAGGCGTTCGTGTTTTTGGCGATGATTTCCTGCAAGAGTGCACTAGTGCGTTTCTCAACATCCTGATAACTTTCCCCTCCGGGTATGGGAACTGCATAAGGATTTGCCCACCATTTTGCCATGAATTCTGGCTCCTGTTCCATAAGTTCAGGAACCTTTCTTCCTTCCCACTCGCCGCAGTCTGCTTCAATAATTCTTTCATCTACTTCAAACGGAATGCCTGTTCTCTCATTTATCATTTCAGCAACAATCCTGGCTCTTTGTAAAGGACTGGTGTAGATAATGTCAATGGGTAGTTTGCATAAAACCGGTAAAGCTTTTAGTAAGGTTTCTTTACCTTTCTTACTAATCGGTATATCCATCTTGCCTTGAAAACGCCATTCACCGTTCCA